>NZ_JARESS010000209.1:0-817 GCF_046027915.1 Paraburkholderia sp. RL17-347-BIC-D | reverse complement strand
GCATCGCACATTCAGCGCTCGTGACACAGCAGTCATACTTCCCGCCTCGCGCTACGCGCTCGCCGGAAGGGGCTGCTTGAAACCGATGGGTTTCTCGTGCGCAGCGGGGGCCGTCGGCTTCGCCTCGGCGAGGTGCCCTCAGGCCTTTGGTCTCTAGAGCGCCTTAGTGCGGAAAGCGCTGGCGTTCAAAAGGGCGCTCACGGGGGCGTAGGCGGTCCGCGCGTCGAGTCGTGCCGCACTTCCCTCCTCGCAACAAAGGCGCACGGGTTGCGCCTTTTGGCGCGGTTGCGACGCGTTATCGCAAGCCTCTTTCAGCGTGTCGTAGGTTTACCGCCGCCGCTTTCCGCGAGTCGGCGCAGTTCCGCGAAGCCTGTCAATGTGCCGTTGCAGTTGGTCGCGCATTTGTTCTGAAGCGGATCTGTCTGTTCTGCGACATCGCTATCGCGCCGATTTCCTGCGTCACAGCCGGGCTCCTAACTACCGAGAAGTGATCACCCGCCCAAGCTAAAACGCGCGCGCCGTCACCATTCTCGAAAATTTGCAGCAACCCAGTCGGATTTCGCCGCTACGACACTAAGCAGTTTCTTCAGGAACAGCGCGGCGGTACTTCATCCGAATTGGCCGCGTTATGCCGCAGCAAGATCTTTCTAGAAGACTGCCCATTTCAACGCCGGCATTTCGGCACTACGCCGAGGCGAAGCCTACGGCTCCCGCTACGCACGAGAAACCCATCGGGCTTAAGCAGAGCCTTCCGGCGAGCGCGTAGCGCGAGGCGGGAAGTATGACGGCTGTGTCACGAACGCTGAATGTGCGAGAT
>NZ_JARESS010000208.1:0-827 GCF_046027915.1 Paraburkholderia sp. RL17-347-BIC-D | reverse complement strand
ACCGGTTGACCATCCGGTCGGCAATATAGGGCTTGTCGGGGTCGCCTTCGTGGTAGTTGATCGTCACTTCCTGGCCGATACGGGGCACGTAGATCGAGCCGAACGAATTGCCCTGCCACGGCGAGGACACGCGCACCCAGCAGCTCGCATTCTCGTCCTTCGGCCTGTCCACGTCCCACAGGTAGCAGATCTTGACCCGGCCGTACGCATCGACCCAGGTCGTCTGGTCCTTGGGACCGACCACCACGGCTGTCTCGGCGTAACAGCGGGGCTTCTTCTTCGGCCTGTTCCTGAAGAACCGGTTCGGCGACTGCAGCACGAAGTCAGTCACGCACCGGAACTGGCCCGCGCCTGGTGTCTTGCCCGATATCGTCGTCTCGCTCACGTTGCGGATATCGAGTGTGGTCGACAGCACCAGATACTCGGCATTGACATCTGACTCCGGGTGATCCGTGAGAAAGAATGTCCTGCCGGTCTTCAGGCCGAGCAGGTTGCCCTGGCCCCTGAGACGTTCGTTGCGCGAGAAAAGCGCATGGGCGCGCACACCCGCAAGATAGTGTGCTTCCTCCAGATAGTTGTTCGGCTGGCCCGACAGACCCGTTGCGCCAGCAAGGGGCTGCGAGTAATCGCCCCAGTGACGCTCTTCGGCCTTGTGCAGTTCCCCGAACGCATCATGTTCCTCGACGAACTTCTGCGCTCCACGCGTATAGTCGTAATCGACTACGGTCACTCTGGCAGCCGTGACCCTGCGCGACGCCTTCAGTCTGTAGATGGTTTCCTCATCGATGCGCCCACCCTCGCGCTCGTGATAGCGGATCGAGTCATAA
>NZ_JARESS010000207.1:0-844 GCF_046027915.1 Paraburkholderia sp. RL17-347-BIC-D | reverse complement strand
GCCGTCATCGAGATAGCGCGTAAGCGCTTCCCAGCGTTTAAGACTGTATTCCAGCGCTTTCGCAATCGCAGAACCTTCCGAAACCAGCTTGCGCTGCGCCACCATCCATTCGTGAAGTGCGTCGCAGACCGGTTTGGCCCGGTTCTGTCGAAGCTTACGTCGCTCTTCGGCATCCAGCACTGCAGCGTCGCGCTCGATGTCGTAAAGCGCAGCGAAGAACGGCAGCGCCTGTACGGCGATCTGGCTGCTGTGGTTGGCATGCAGATCGAAGAACTTGCGTCTCGCGTGCGCCGCACATCCGATTTCAGTGATGCCCTGCTGGAAACCGGCCTTGTACCCACTGTAGTCGTCGCACACCAGTTTGCCCTGCCAGCCAGCGAGGAACGCGCGGGCATGTTCGCCTGCACGGCTGTCGGCGAAGTCGTAGACCACAGCGCGCAACTCACTGTAGTACGTGGGCGTATACGCCCACAGGTACGCGCGATGTGTTTTGCCTTTGCCGGGGCTGAGCATCTGTACCGGCGTCTCATCCGCATGCAGCACACTCTGCTGCAGGATTTCCTGATGCAGTGCGTCGACCAGCGGCTGTAGTTGCACGCCGCACGTACCGACCCACGCACCCAATGTCGATCGCGGTATCGCCAGACCCGCCCGCCCAAAGATCTGTTCCTGACGATACAGGGGAAGGTGGTCAGCGTATTTGGCAACCAGCACCGACGCCAGCAGTCCCGTGGTCGGGATACCCTTGTCGATGACGTGCGCGGGCACCGCCGCCTGAATCAGTGTTTCGCAGTTTCTGCACACCCACTTGCCACGGATATGCCGCTCTACCGTGAACACGCCT
>NZ_JARESS010000206.1:0-850 GCF_046027915.1 Paraburkholderia sp. RL17-347-BIC-D | reverse complement strand
CCCCACGGCCGCGCCAGATGCAGCACGCGAAAGACGATGTCGGGCCGGTATGGCAGGCGCCGACGCCACAGCGGAAACAGCAGATACGCCATCGCGGACATCTGCATGAGCGGCATGAGGAATGTCGTCACGAACACCAGCCCCGCGATGGGCCACATGCCGTCCCTGTACAGCACGCGCACCGCGCCCAGCAAGGTGGTCTCGACAAGATCGCCATTCACCGACAGACCGACGATCGGAAACGCATTGCCGATCACGAACAGCACGATCGCCGTGACTGTGAAAGCGAGCGCACGATCGAGACTGTCCGGATGGTTACGGTACAGCTCCGCACCGCAACGGCAGCAGCGCAGCACGCTCTCGCCCGTCAACGGCGCTTCCCGTTGCAGCAGGTCGCATTCGTGGCAGGCAATGAGGCGCTCGGCGGTCATTGCGCTTGCTCCGTAGTGGGCTGCCCGGTCGTGGGCGCAGCGGGCCCGTGCTGCATGACCTGCCCCGTCATGCGCTCGGCTTCGACAACCCAGCCACCGCCCATTGCCTTATACAAACCGATCAGCGAACTGAACACGAGTCCGTTGGTTTGCGTGTAGCTCAGTTGCGCGTTAAAGAGGCTACGCTCGGCATCGAGTACCTCGATGTAGCTCGTATAGCCGCCTTCATAGCGCAAGCGCGCAAGCCGTGAATAGGTTCGCAGCGCTTCGACCTGACGGCCCTGCACAACGAGTTGCTCGCGCGACTTCTGCAGTGCGATCAGTGAGTCGTCGACTTCCTGGAAGGCCACCTGGATCGACTGCTGGTACTGGAACAGCGCCTGTTGCTGTTGCGCTTCCGCCTGGCTCACCTGGCCGCT
>NZ_JARESS010000205.1:0-875 GCF_046027915.1 Paraburkholderia sp. RL17-347-BIC-D | reverse complement strand
GAGGTAAGGCCCCCACTTCTTCCACGGCACCTGGGCCTCACGCGCGTCGTTCAGGCGTTTTTGTTCCGCTACGTCCACTATTCCAGTACCCATGCTTTTGCTCCGTTAGGGGTAAATGAACTCAGCTCGACGCAACACAGGCGGGCGCGCCACACCGAGCGCTCATCGTGCGCGATTCAGGCAACGCCGGTGCATCGGTATGTGTGGCGTTGAACGTTCTGCTTGCTTGAAGACCTCATCAAATACGCCTTGACGGTACAAAAACTCATAACGTCCCCGGGAAACGGCATATCGTCGGTACATTCATGTCAAGCGCGTTACCCGACGCAATCGCCGTATCACGCGCGGCGCGTCGGTGGTGCTACCGCCGCTCGCGATCCGGCGGGTCGCCGGTGCTCGTGAGCGCCGGTTCGATGGGCGCCGGTGGCGCCTCCTCGTCGATCCACGCCTGCAGCAGCGTGGAGGTCACCGCGAGTATCACCGGGCCGATGAACAGGCCGACGATCCCGAACGCGATCACCCCGCCGATCACCCCGATCAGGATCAGCAGCAGCGACAGGTCCACGCCTCGCTTGATCAGCAGCGGCCGCAACACATTGTCGAGCAGCCCGACGAACACCGACCAGACCCCCAGCGCGATTCCCGTGACAAGCTGGTCGTGATAGATCAGCCAGACCACGGCACCGATCAGCGGAAGGCCCGGACCGATCTGCGCGAGACAGAGAATCAGGATCAGCGCTGTCAGGATCCCCGCGCCGGGGATTCCGGCGACGTACAGGCCCAGCCCGGCGAGCGTCGCCTGCGCGACCGCCGTTACGACGATCCCGAGCGCGACCGCGCGGATCGACAATCCGGCAAGCCGCACTGCCGCCGCC
>NZ_JARESS010000204.1:0-875 GCF_046027915.1 Paraburkholderia sp. RL17-347-BIC-D | reverse complement strand
AAGGTAAGGCCCCCACTTCTTCCACGGCACCTCGGCCTCACGCGCGTCGTTCAGGCGTTTTTGTTCCGCTACGTCCACGATTCCAGTACCCATGCTTTTGCTCCGTTAGGGGTAAATGAACTCAGCTCGACGCAACACAGGCGGGCGCGCCACACCGAGCGCTCATCGTGCGCGATTCAGGCAATGCCGGTGCATCGGTATGTGTGGCGTTGAACGTTCTGCTTGCTTGAAGACTTCATCAAATACGCCTTGACGGTACAAAAACTCATAACGTCCCCGGGAAACGGCATATCGTCGGTACATTCATGTCAAGCACGTTACCCGACGCACTCGCGGTATCACGCGTGGCGCGTCGGTGGTGCTACTGCGGCTCGCCATCCAGACGGTCGCCGGTGCTCGTGAGCGCCGGTTTGATGGGCGCCGGTGGCGCCTCCTCGTCGGTCCACGCCTGCAACAGCGTGAAGGTCACCGCGAGTATCACCGGGCCGATGAACAGCCCGACGATCCCGAAAGCGATCACCCCGCCGAGCACCCCGGTCAGGATCAGCAGCAGAGACAGGTCCACGCCTCGCTTGATCAGCAGCGGCCGCAACACATTGTCGAGCAACCCGACGAACACCGACCAGACCCCCAGCGCGATTCCCGCGACGAGTTGGTCGTGATAGATCAGCCAGACCACGGCACCGATCAGCGGAAGGCCCGGACCGATCTGCGCAAGACAGAGGATCAGGATCAGCGCTGTCAGGATTCCCGCGCCGGGGATTCCGGCGACGTACAGGCCCAGCCCGGCGAGCGCCGCCTGCGCGGCCGCAGTTACGACGATCCCGAGCGCGACCGCGCGGATCGACAATCCGGCGAGCCGCACTGCCGCCGCG
>NZ_JARESS010000203.1:0-876 GCF_046027915.1 Paraburkholderia sp. RL17-347-BIC-D | reverse complement strand
AGCACCTGACGTCGGCTGCGCCTCTACGCTGCGCGATTCGCGCGAGCGACGCACCGGCGCGGTGTTCTCACCCACAAGGATCCGCATTCATGAAAAAACTCCTGATTGCCGCAGTTGCTAATACGGCGCTTGGCTGTTCGCTTGCCCCTATCAGCGCGATGGCGCAAAGCAGCGTCACGCTGTACGGCCTGATCGACGAAGGCCTGAATTACACCAGCAATACCGGCGGCCATTCGAACATACAGATGGAAAGCGGTTTTGCGCAAGGCAGCCGCTGGGGCCTGAAGGGTTCGGAGGATCTGGGCGGCGGCACCAAGGCTGTCTTCCAGTTGGAAAACGGATTCGACGTCAACTCGGGCAAGGTGGGAGGATGTTCGGCCGTCAGGCCTACGTCGGCTTAAGCTCGGCGCAATTCGGCACGCTGACGATGGGTCGCCAATACGACTCCATCGTCGACTTCCTCGCACCGCTCACGGCGAACGGCAACTGGGCCGGCTATCTGATGTCGCATCCATACGATAACGACAACACCGACAATTCGTTCCGCCTGAACAACAGCGTGAAGTACATGAGCAATACGTACGGCGGCTTTACGTTCGGCGGTCTGTACGGTTTCAGCAACCAGGCAGGTGGCTTCGCGAACAATCGGTCTTATAGCCTCGGCGCGCAATACGTGGGCAGTGCAGTGACGGTGGCCGCGGCTTATATGCAGATCAACAATCCGGGCGGCACGACAGGTGGTTCGCTCTCAACGGACGACACTAACTTTTTCGCCGGCCGTGAGCAAGTCTGGGGCGCGGGCATCAACTACACGATCGGACCGACGGTGCTTGGCTTTGTGTATAGCCATACGAATCTGAATGACGCGACTGGTTC
>NZ_JARESS010000202.1:0-877 GCF_046027915.1 Paraburkholderia sp. RL17-347-BIC-D | reverse complement strand
GGTGATGATCAGCTTCAGGAAGTCGAGCAGGTTGCGTGCGTAGAGCGAGGACGCGTCGGCGGGCACCATCGAGGCGAGATTCGTATAGCCGACGATGGTCACGCCGTGTTTGATGACGACCTTGTCCGCTTCAGTGAGCGGGCAGTTGCCGCCGCGCTGGCCTTCGTACTCCGCGCCGCGGCCGGCCGCGAGGTCGATCAGTACGGAGCCGGGTTTCATCGCCTGCACGGTTTCGACCGAGATCAGCGTCGGTGCGGCGCGGCCAGGGATCAGCGCAGTGGAAATCACCACGTCGGCCTGTTTGGCCCGCTCATGGACCAGCGCCGACTGGCGCGTGAGCCACGAAGGCGGCATCGGCCGCGCATAGCCGCCGACGCCCTGCGCGGCTTCGCGCTCCTCGTCGGTTTCGTAGGGCACGTCGAGAAACTTTGCGCCGAGCGATTCGATCTGCTCTTTCACCGCTGGACGTACGTCGGAGGCTTCGATCACCGCGCCCAGGCGCTTGGCGGTCGCGATCGCCTGCAAACCGGCCACACCCGCGCCGAGAATCAGCACGCGCGCCGCTTTCACGGTGCCCGCTGCGGTCATCAGCATCGGCATGAAGCGCGGATAGAGCGTGGCGGCCAATAAAACCGCCTTGTAGCCCGCGATGTTCGCCTGCGACGACAGCACGTCCAGGCTTTGCGCGCGCGTGGTTCTCGGCGCGGCTTCGAGCGCGAACGCGGTCACGCCCGCAGTCGCCAGCTTTGATGAGTTTTCGGTATTAAACGGATCGAGCATGCCGACCAGCGTCGCGCCGCGTTTAAGCAACGGCAACTCGGCATCGGTGGGCGACTGGACCTTCAGGACGAGTTCAGCGCCAAAAGCGGTCGCCGCA
>NZ_JARESS010000201.1:0-877 GCF_046027915.1 Paraburkholderia sp. RL17-347-BIC-D | reverse complement strand
CGCGGCCACCGCGTTTGGGGCCGAACTCGTCCTGAAGGTCCAGTCGCCGACCGATGCCGAGTTGCCGTTGCTTAAACGCGGCGCGACGCTGGTCGGCATGCTCGATCCGTTTAATACCGAAAACTCATCAAAGCTGGCGACAGCGGGCGTCACCGCGTTCGCGCTCGAAGCCGCGCCGAGAACCACGCGCGCGCAGAGTCTGGACGTGCTGTCGTCGCAGGCGAACATTGCGGGCTACAAGGCGGTTTTATTGGCCGCCACGCTCTATCCGCGCTTCATGCCAATGCTGATGACCGCAGCGGGCACCGTGAAGGCGGCGCGCGTGCTGATTCTCGGCGCGGGCGTGGCCGGTTTGCAGGCGATCGCGACCGCCAAGCGCCTGGGGGCGGTGATCGAAGCCTCCGACGTACGTCCAGCGGTGAAAGAGCAGATCGAATCGCTCGGCGCGAAGTTTCTCGACGTGCCCTACGAAACCGACGAGGAGCGCGAAGCCGCGCAGGGCGTCGGCGGCTATGCGCGGCCGATGCCGCCTTCGTGGCTCACGCGCCAGTCCGCGCTGGTCCACGAACGGGCCAAACAGGCCGACGTGGTGATTTCCACCGCGCTGATCCCTGGCCGCGCCGCGCCGACGCTGATCTCGGTCGAAACCGTGCAGGCGATGAAACCCGGCTCCGTGCTGGTCGACCTCGCCGCGGGCCGCGGTGCCGAGTACGAAGGCCAGCGCGGCGGCAACTGTCCACTCACTGAAGCGGACAAGGTCGTCATCAAACACGGCGTAACGATCGTCGGCTATACGAATCTCGCTTCGATGGTGCCCGCCGACGCGTCCTCGCTCTACGCACGCAACCTGCTCGACTTCCTGAAGCTGATCATCACG
>NZ_JARESS010000200.1:0-884 GCF_046027915.1 Paraburkholderia sp. RL17-347-BIC-D | reverse complement strand
ACGGATTCGAGCCAATATCGAAGGCCTTGCTGTCGCACACGAAGGAAGTCCTCTTGGCGCTCTTACGTTAAGCATAGGCGTCGCACACATGAGCGAAGCCGACGCTATCAACCCCGGCGAATTGCTGGAGCTAGCTGACTCAGCGCTGTATGAAGCAAAACGTCTTGGACGAAACCGGGTTTTCCATCGGCGCACTTTAGAAGCAATCTGACTCGCCGACGCAAGTCGGCGGAAGGCCGTTCGTGCGTGTCATCAGCTAACGTTGACAGCATTGCCCCGGTCAGGCCGGTCCCTGTCATCAAATATGGCACGGAGCGCTGCCAAATCCGGCGTATCCGAGCGTGCGCCAGCATTACATCAATGCTGTCCGGCGTTCAACAGCATCCAAATTTGCCGCGTCGGCGGCCCGGCGAGAATTCGCGCAAACACGGCGCGGCACCGAACGTAGGTGTAGTGCTCTTCTACTCGCGCATCTTTCACCGTGCCGGTGCCATTGAGCGTGAAGTCTTGGTGCGGCGGTTGCCAGGGACTGACCGTACAGGTCAGCGCATCGCATGCAGGTTGAATCCAAAGGTTCTTGCGTCATGAGTTCGCTCGTGGAGCGCCATCATCCGGTAGAAGCTGGCATGTCTCGCTCCGACATCCATGCGCAGTACCTGCTAAGTACCGCCAAGCTCGTTCTGGAGACCATGGTGTTCCACGCGAGGCTCCCTTTACTTCAGGGACATCAGGTTGACGTACAGTCATTGCTAGCCCATTCCCTCTAAAGGGCAAGCAGCGTTGGCCGTGCATTTCCGGCGGCACCGGTTGGCTCGCCAGGATTCGCCGAGGCAAGATTTCTGCGTTGCTAGAGCCGTCGACTGTGAACTGCGGCGCGCGCGGCC
>NZ_JARESS010000020.1:0-165918 GCF_046027915.1 Paraburkholderia sp. RL17-347-BIC-D | reverse complement strand
TTGGGGCTATACATGGCCCCTCCCTGGACTGACCTGATACAACCGGCTTCCGCATGACTTCATACGCCGCCCCCGTTCAAAAATTCACGTTCTCCATTATCAAAGTGACTTTTATGATGCGTATATAAGACGACTGTAAAATCTGGTCAAACCGATTAAATAGATAGGTACTTCGCATAACCAGGAAAATGCTTAATGGAAAGCAGAAATTTGGGTAACTTTTTTTGAGGTATGCGAGGACGATTCTGTGCTAGGTGAGTGAAGTGCGCCACGCCGAATTTTTCAACTACGGAAAGGGCAATCCAGGTTGTCCCAAAGGTTCATGCAGTGCCCCGGAAATCACACCCAGCGATATTCTGTCCAGTCAGCGCAGAAAAAAACTCGCACGAGGCGGGCCAAGGCAGCCATGCTTGGAACGCGCAGATACGACGGGGGTTGCTGAGGGAGCTGGATAGTCCTCAGGGACAAGTGACTTTGCAGACAGAAAGGGGGAACCGGATTCGCCCGGAAGGTTCACGCGATATGGTTGCGGGTACTAGCGCTGTCGCGCGGACATTTCTGTGGGTCGCTGCTCAAGGACTTCAATCCAAGTGCGTGCCGGGTGTAACGCGTCCCTTGCTGACGTGATGAAAGAAAGTCCAGTTGAGCCACGGCTAGGCGGCAATGTGGTCAAGTACTCTCCACGACAAACTGCCGGTTCAGCATCCTCTCGCCATCTGGTTGAAAGTATTCATTTGGGCGCAGTGTCGCGCGCGCAAAGTTATCAACAGAAATTGTTCGCAAGCCTGTGGATAACCACCCCACAACCGCCCCAACTCCTTGACGCAGAACCCTTCTTGACCACTGCGCGCAAAGCACGGAGAGCGAAGTGCGAGAGCAAGACGCGGAGCGCAACCACCAAACCTGTTGCGCTCACCAAATCCAAAGCATCAAACCGACTTCACCGCCGACCTTCCCCCCACCCGCATAAACGCACTCCGCTCAACCAGCGCCCCAAACAGCAGCCCGATCGTCGCCCACATAATCGCCTGCATGCCCAGCGCCGCGACGCGGAATTTCCACAGCAGCACCGCCGGGAAAGCCTCCGGCACTTCGTTGATCGTGGGCATCGACAACTGCACCGCGGCGATGATCACGATGAACACCGCCGCCCCCACAATCGAGCCGTTCCACGCGCCAAGCTTCATAGCCGCACGGCGCCGCACCTTGAGCGAAAACACCATCGCGGCCAGCGATATCGCAATCATCAGGAAGAACAAACCCGTCCGCGTCCCAATCGTTTCAGGGTCGCCGACCGAAGGCGGGTTCGCCGGATACTTCAGATTCGGCACGACCGCCAGCGCAATGAACGCGCCAAGCGCAAGCCACGCGGACAACGCGCGCGGGCTCAATGCGCCCACTCGTCCATAGGCGTACGCGAACACCAGCGAGAACAGCCCGCCGAATGCCGCGCCGTAAGTCACCACGCCAGTCAACAGGCCGATACCCCGCTGCGTATCGCGGCTCACAATCTCGGGTTCAGCGGCCTCGCCTTTCGCGGCGTCGGCTTTTTCTTCGAACGAAATCGCCTGATTCACCTGCGGCTCGCCCACCACCCGGGCAAAGCCGAACGTGAGCAGTCCCGCGGCGATGCCTGCAAGCATCCCGCGTACCAACAATTTACCAACCATGGTCGACTCCGTTAGTGGCAGGGAAAGCCGAGCAGATGGCGGCCGTCGTGCACGAACTCATGCACGTACATGCCCGGCACCAGCGAGGTGGCGCCCTGTTCCGCACCCACGAAGTAAAGAGCGAGCAACAACAGCAAACCGCCGAACACGACCCAGGGCAACAACTCGCGCAGCGGAATCGGCGTGGGTTGAGCAACAGGCTGGTTGGCGGGATCGAAAACAGCGTCGTTCATGATGGACATCTCCTGGGGTAACGCGCCCCGATAGTCATTGCAGAGGATTGGTGCGAAGCTCAGGTCTGGCTTTCGGCTTGTGCTGCCGATTACAGTGGCGCGACCGCGCCGGGCTCTCACCGGCTTCCGCGCTTCGCAGTCCCGCTATTCTACGCGCTAAACTTCGGCACCCGGCAACGCAAAACGTACGCTTCATCCCGCTCGCGTTCGGCTTCGGGGCGCCGCTTCACAGGACATGAACAGAATGGACACTCGGCTGTTACTGATCAGCCACGCATCGACCGCCGCCCAGCGCGCAGGCCGTTTTCCTGCCGACGACCCGCTCGACGCCCGTGGCCTCGCCGAAGCCCAAGCGGCGCGCACGCGTCTCGCGACAGTGGACGACGCGGCCGCTTTCGTCAGCCCGGCCGTCTGCGCGCGCGAGACGGCAGCCGCCCTGGGCCTCGCGGCATCGGTCGACGCCGGTCTGGCGGATATGAACTACGGCGCATGGCAGGGGCGGCGGTTGGCCGACCTCGCTGCCGAAGCGCCGCAAGACCTCGCCGCATGGGCGCGCGATCCCGACGCCGCGCCGCACGGCGGCGAGTCGTTCAGTCAACTCGTGAAACGGGTAGGAGAATGGCTCGACGCGCAAAACGGCGCGAAGGATCGTGCACCCAACCATGCGCGCGACGTGATCGCCGTCACCCATGCGCCGGTGCTCCGGGCAGCGATCGTGCATGCGCTAGGGGCATCGCCCGCCGTGTTTCCGCGCATTGAAATCGCGCCGCTTTCGATAATCGAGTTGCGGCGCTCGTCGCGCGGCTGGACATGGTGGCCGGCCTCACGCTAGCCACCTTCGTGCGGCGGTTTACTTACCCGACACCACCAGACGCAGCTTGTTCGAACCGGTCGGCGTCAGCGTGATGTCGGTCCGCTTGCCCTTCGCACCCAGATAAAAGTGCTGACGTCCCGGCGAATTCTGATCGTGCGTGGCGTCCGGCAGACACGATGCGATGTCCGCCGCGACAGCTTGCAGCGCGTCTGCATTCGAACCGGCGTCGTGATGCGGCGTCCAGTTGCATTGATACGCACCGCGGCTCGCCGAACATTGCGCGTCGTCGCCATAAGGTTGCGCGACGCCCTTGCCGTCGTCCGGCGTCAATGAAGCGAGCCCGCCAGGGGTGGCCGCGACGATCCGTTTCAGCGAGGTACACGGGCTAGGCGCATCGTCGGCATATGCGCTGCCGGTCAACAAGACGCCCAGCGATGCAGCGGCAAGCGAGGTGACAAGTAATCGGGTTCTGTTCATGTCGGCGCGGTCCTTGAAGTCACTCACAGGTATTAGCGCGATAGCACGCTTCGTGCCCATGCGCACTCACAGCCCAGTAGCAAACAAAGCCGCCAGTCCTTGCGCCGAAGCAAAAATCCCCTTGGCATCGTGCCCGACACCATCGATCACATACGTCCGGTGCTTCGCCAATCCTTCCGGATGCCGCAACGTCATATAGCGCGCATAAGCCAGCCCGCGCCCGAGCCGGTGTTCCCCTTGCGCCAGCGCCGCGCATGAACGGTCGAGCGCCGGATGCTGCGGATCGCAATCCGCGCCGCCGAGCAGCACGGTGACGTCACGCTGCGCGTAACGCGCTTCGAGCGCTGCGGCAGAAGCCGCGTCGCCCGCATAGCCCGGCAAATCCTCGAGCCCATATTTCCAGCGATTGAACGACGGACACATCGCCCGATCGAACGCCGCGAATTCGCCGGACGCAACCGGCCGCATCGCATCGAAGTACACATATGACGAAGAATTCGCGACCACGTAGCGCAGCGCGATGCCGCGCGCCGCGAGCGGCGCCTCGTCGCGCGCCACCACCGCATAGCGCTGCACGACTTGTGCGCCGCCCGAGTGCCCCGCGATCACCACCTCGGCAAGCGACGCGAACTGCTCGCGCGAAGCAAGCGTATGCAGAATGGCGTCGAGCACATCGAACGAACTGATCGGCGCGGGACCCTCCGCGTTCTCCCCGCCCATCCAGCTCGTCCAGTCCCAATGCAACGTGGACGGCGGCACCTCGTGCGCCTCGACATCCGCCGTCGCGAGAAACTGCGGCACGATCAGCAGCGTATCGGCCGCACTGCCGCCGGCGAGCGCGCAGGAACGCTGCGCGAGTTCGAAATACGTGTCGCCGTTGCGCAGGCGGCCATGAATCAGAATCACGGCGCGTTGGACTTCGCGCGTCGGCGCTAGCCAGTCGCCGTTCGAAAACACGGGCACGGTGCCGCTGCCGGCTTGCGTCGTGACGCTCAGATGCCGGCTTGCGACGACCGTGACCGGATGCTCATTCGGCGCGCGTTCGTCGTCTGTGATGAAAGGCTGGGTCATGCAATAGGCTCGTGGTTGATCAATGGGTGGCGGGCCTCGCCGCCGCGCCGCCCGACATGCGTCCGGCGCGCGTGAAGTACACCATCGCGAGCGACACGAAGCCGGCAAAAATCAGGTAGAAGGCGGGCGTGAGACTGCTGCCGGTCACGCGCGTCAAGCCGGTGATGGTGAGCGGTGCCATGCCGCCGAACAGCGTCACCGCGATGTTGTACGAGAGCGCCACACCCGCCGAACGGCTGCGCACCGGGAACAATGTTGCGAGCATGCCGGGATGCGCACCGGACATTGCGGCGAGGAACACCGTGGCGATCATCTGCGCGATGAACAGATGCCCCGGCGTCGGATTCGTCACGACGAAGTGATACAGCGGATACACGCAGACCATCCACGCGATCACGATCGGATAGAACAACCGGTACGCGTCATAACGATCGGCGAGCTTGCCCGACAGCGGAAACAGAAACAGATTCAACACGCCGGACACGAACGCGCCGAGCAACGCGGTGGAGAGCGGCAAATGCAATTGCCGTTCGACATACACCGACAGATACGAGTGCCACACATAATTGGTCGCCGCCCCGATGATGATCACGCCCATCGCGCAGATCGCCGCATCGCCGTTGTCGCGGAAGAACTGGCGGATCGTGACGCGCGGCGGTTTGTCCTTGTGATCGAGCAGCCGCTCGAACTCCGGCGATTCGGCCACGCGATGCCGGATGTAGAAGCCAAACGGCCCGGCCAACGCGCCGAACAGAAACGGCAGTCGCCAGCCCCACGCCACCAGTTGCTCATGGGTGAGTTGCGTGGTCAGCAGATAGCCGACCCCGGACGACAGCAGCAACGCGAACGCCTGCGCCGACATATTGAAGCTGCCGTAAAACATCTTCTTGTGCGGCGGCGCATACTCGACCAGCATCGCCGATGCCGTCGCGAACTGTCCGCCCACGGAGAGCCCTTGCAACAGGCGCGCGAGCACCACCAGCAGCGGCGCCGCGATGCCAATGCGCGCATAGCCCGGCGTGAGACCCATCAGCAGCGTGCTGGCCGCCATCGAAATGATCAGCAGCGAAAGCGCTTTGCGGCGCCCCGCGCGGTCCGCGTAGATGCCGAGCAGAATGCCGCCGATCGGCCGCACGATGAAACCGACGGCGAACGTGGCGAGCGTCAGCATGATCGACACGAATCCACTGCCGCCGGGAAAGAACACTTGCGCGATGATCTTCGCGAAGTAGCCGTAGATCAGAAAGTCGAACCACTCTAAGCCGTTACCGAGGACGGAGGCGAAGATCGCGCGCCGCACCATCGACGGACTCAGGCCGTTCGACGTGTCGGCTTCGGACGCGGTACCGTCGCGTTGATTGAAGGTCGCTTCGCTCATTGCTCGCATCCCGGAGTGTCGAACATCGCCGCCAGCGCGCACACCGACGTCAGCATGCGCGCGCCGTTGTGCCCCACGCCCGGCACGATATGAAAGCGCTGCTTCAAACCGTCCGGATGACGCGACTGGATATACCGGTAGTACGCCTCGGCGCGCGCGACGCGTTGCGGCCCTTGCGCTTCGGCGGCGCAGGTTCTGTCGAGCGCGCTTTGCTGCGGATCGTCATCCGCGCCGCCGACGAGGTAGTCGATCCGGCGCGCCGCATAGGTCGCTTCGAGTTGCGCGGGTGTTCGGTCGTCGAGATAGGGCGGCCGGTTGTCCATGCCGTATTTCCATTGATTGAAGTCGGGACATTGCGCGGCATCGAACGGCGCGGCAATGCCTTGCGCGTTGGGCCGTTGCGCATCGAAATAGGCATACGTGGACGGACTCGCCACCACGTAACGCACGTCGATGCCCTCGCCGGTCAGCGCGGCGATGTTGCGCGCCGCGACGGCGTAGCGCTGCACGACTTGCCCGCCGCCCGAATGCCCGGCGAACACCACGTGCCGCAGATTGGGAAACAGCTTGCGATCGGCAAGACGCGCGACGATCGCGTCGAGCACCTCGTAGGAACTGATCGGCAGCGGCGCGCGCGCCGCTTCGCCGCCCATCCAGGCGTCGCCGGTCCAGCGCAGCAGATCGGCCGGTTCGTCATGCACGCGCGTGTCTAGCGTGGCGAGGAATTGCGGCGCGATCAACAGCGTGGCGTCGGGGTCCGCGTGCGCGGCATCGCGAGCATTCTGCGCGGTGCGAAAGTACACGTCCGCGTTGCGCAGCTTGCCATGAATCACGATCACCGCGCGCGACACTTGCGGCTGCGCGACGTTCCAATCCTTCGACAGATACAGCGGAAATTCCGCGTGCCCTTGCGGCGTGTCGAGCGTGAAGCGCGTATCCGAGATCGTCGCCACCGGCTTCAGATGCGGCTCGTAAGCATGGACCGCGAGCGCGGGTTGCGCGAGCGTCGCTAGCAGGGCAGCGACGGTTGACGCACACAGCACCCCAATACGTCGTGAAAGATTGAAAGTCATGCAGCTTGCTCCTGATCGCCGTGTACTGTCTTGAACGCGGCGCATCGTCGAATCCGTCGTTGAAAAACAGAGTATTCAGAATCGATGGCGAATGCCGAGCGTCACGCCGGTCTGGTTCGGACCAAACGCGGTGTCGCTCGTCAAACCGACGGGTGTGTACTGGTCGTTAGCGTAGTGCGTGGACGCGGCATACGCGACCGTTGCGTACACATCGGTTCGCTTCGACAGAATATAGTCCGCGCCCAGCACGCCCATCAACGAGTTCGACACGTTGTCCGCCTTGTTGCTCTGGTAGTACGCGGCGACCGTCAGGCGGAAAGCCGGCGCGATCAGATAGCGCACGCCGCCGAACCACAATGCCGACGACACCGACTTGCCCTTGGTCGGGTTAAACAAATAGTGCTCATAGCCGCCCATCAGCGTGACGTCGCCGAGCAGCTCGCGCGCCGAGGCGCTCCAGTTGCGCGACTTGGTCCACATGCCGGTCGAGTTGATCGCGCCGTTGCGGTAGTCGTAGGCCACCGCGGCGGCAAAGCTGCCCATGTCGTAATCGAGCGCGCCGCCGTAGGCCGCGCTGCTCTGAAACGAATCCGCGGAGCCGCCGAAGCTGTAATCCGCCGTCGCCGTCAAACCACCGAAGCGGCCGACATATTTGACCGAGTTGTTCACGCGCGCCTTGAACGAAAAGCCGTCGACGGAACCGGTGGTCGGCATCCACGTGTATTGCTGGCCGAACACCATCGGGTCGTATTTGATGAGCGTGTCGTACATCGCCGTGTACTGCAAGCCCGCCGACAGTGCGCCGTAGGCATTCGAAAGCCCCACTGCGGCCGTGCGGTTGAACAGCACGCCGGCGCTCGCGTTGGTGCCGTCGTTGCCGTTGAAGCCCGCTTCGAGAATGAAGAACGCTTTGTTGCCGCCGCCGAGATCTTCGGCGCCGCGAAAGCCGAAGCGCGAATTACTCAAGCCGCCGGAATTCTCGCGGACCAGCGAGCCGCCGCTGGCGCCGGCATGGTTGAGAAATTCGAGGTTGGTGTCGATCACACCGTATAAGGTGACCGATGCTTGCGCATACGCGCCGGCGCAACTCATGACGGCCAGGGTGGCCACCGCACATTGTTTTTTCATTGACGTCTCCACGTTTTGTTTTATTTCGCGTTCATTTCCTATGCGATGGACGAGATCGTAGGATCGGCCGTGGTAAATGTAAAATACCTGTTTTAAGCACAAACCATATTTATTCGATATGGCAGCGAGCCGACCTTCGAGCGCTGTCCGGGAGACGAAACACCATGGAGCTGCGGCATCTGCGTTACTTTCTGGCGGTCGCCGAAGAAGGCCAATTCACGCGCGCGGCAGAGCGGCTGGCCATGCAACAGCCTCCGCTCTCGCAACAGATTCGAACGCTGGAAGAAGAGATCGGCTTCGAACTGTTCGTGCGCATGCCGCGTGGCGTCACCTTGACGCCGGCCGGCCAGGCCTTTGCGGAAGACGCGCAACGCTTGCTGCAGAATCTGCAGCAGTCGGTCGAAAAGGCGAGCCGGATTGCACGCGGCGAGCTCGGCACGATTTCGATCGGGCTGACGAGTTCCGCGGCCTTTCATCCGTTCACGACCGAGGCGATCCGCGCGTTTCGCGCGGTGTGCCCCGAGGTCGCCGTCGAGCTTGCCGAACTCAACGCGGCGGAGATCATCGAGCGTCTGGCCGCGGGCCAGATTCAGACGGCGTTTCTACGCAAGCCGGTCGACGCGCGCGAAGGCGTGGCGTTCGAGTTGCTGCTCGACGAGCCGATGGTCGTGGTGTTGCCGGTCGGTCATCCGTTGCTCAAGGGCAAGAAGCGGCCGCAAGTGTCGCTGAAAGCGCTGGCGCACGAAGACTTCATTCTGGTCCGCCGCCCAGGCGCACCCGGCATGTACGCCGATATCCTCGCCGCGTGCCGGCAGGCCGGCTTCGTCCCGCGCATTGCCCGTGAAGTGCCGCGCATGGTGTCGGGCATCAACCTCGTGGCGGCTGGTCTGGGCGTGACGCTGGTGCCCGCTTCCATGCAGCGTTACGACCAGGTGGGCACGGTGTATTGCACGCTCGCGAACCCCTCGAAACTCAGCGCGCCGCTGCACCTCGCCTATCCGACGGCGTTGCATAACAGCGCGGCCACGCGCTTCATTCAACTGGTGAAGGAGCGCGCTGCTGGATGATCGCGTCGATGGGCACAGATATTGCGTTCTCGCCGTACCGGCTGAACAACCACCAGCCACTCATCGACGCCAAAACGCTACGCCATGTCAAACAGACAAGCCGCCGCCAAGCCGGCCCGCCTTTCCTCGGGAATCGAAGGAATCGACGACATCCTGGGAGGCGGTCTCACGCCGCACCGCATGTACCTCGTGGAAGGTGCGCCCGGTACAGGTAAAACTACCCTGGCCTTGCAATTCTTACTCAAGGGTGTCGAAGAAGGACAGGGAGGCTTGTACATCACCTTGTCCGAAACCCGCTCCGAACTGATCTCGGTAGCAGAAAGCCACGGCTGGAACATCGGCGGCTTCAGGATTCTCGAGCTGGTGTCGGACGAGGGTCTCGACCCGCAGTACGAGCAGACCGTGCTGCACCCGGCCGAGGTCGAACTCGGCGAGACGGTGCGCAACGTCATCCAGCAGGTCGACGAACTCAAACCCGCGCGCATCGTGCTCGACAGCCTTTCCGAGTTGCGTCTGCTGTCGCAGAACCCGTTGCGTTACCGGCGGCAGATTCTCGCGCTCAAGCGCTATTTCGCCACCCGTGAATGCACGGTGCTGCTGCTCGACGACAATTCGGCCGATCCCGGCGACGTGCAGCTGCACAGCATCGCGCACGGCGTGGTCAGCCTCGACAATCTCGTGCACGACTACGGCGGCAACCGGCGGCGCGCGCGCATCGCCAAGATGCGCGGCATCAAATTCCGCGAGGGGTACCACGACTTCACGCTCGACACCGGCGGCATCCACGTGTATCCGCGCCTCGTCGCGGCGGAACACCACGCGACGTTCGACACCGAGCCGGTCAGCACCGGCACACCGGGACTCGACGCGTTGCTCGGCGGCGGTCTGATCCCCGGCACCAATGCACTGATGATCGGCCCGTCGGGCGTCGGCAAAACCACCACGGTGGTGTCGTGCCTGGTCGCGGCGCTCGAACGCGGCGAGCGCTGCGTCTACTACGTGTTCGACGAGACCCTCGTCACGCTGATGATCCGCTGCGCGACGCTCGGCATGCATCTGGCGCCGCACGTGGAGAGCGGCCTGCTGACGCTGCGCCAGATCGATCCGGCGGAAATCTCGCCCGGCGAATTCGCCAGCGACGTGCGCCAGTCGGTCGAGAAGAGAGACGTCAAGTACGTCGCGATCGACAGCCTGAACGCCTATCTCCAGGCCATGCCCGGCGAGCGCTATCTGCTGCTGCAAATGCATGAACTGCTCGGCTATCTGAACCAGCAAGGCATCATCACGATGCTCGTGCTGGGACAGCACGGCATTATCGGCGAGGTGCAGAACGATATCGACATAAGCTATCTGAGCGACGTGGTCGTGCTGTTCCGCTATTTCGAACACCACGGCGAAGTGCTCACCGCCGTGACGGCCGTGAAGAGCCGCGCCAATGCCCACGAGCGTTCGATCCGCCAGTTCCGGCTCGGCGGCAACGGCGTGGAAGTGGGCGAGGCGCTGCGCGACTTCGAGGGTGTGCTCTCCGGACTGCCGGCTTATCGCGGCAGCACCGCGCTGCTCGGTGCGACGAACCGCGTCATCGACACGTCTGGGCAGTAAGTCATGGAGCAACGCGTCCTCATCCTGGCGCCGTTTGGCCGCGACGCCGATGTGATTGCCGAAGTGCTGCACAAAGATAAGCGCCTTTGCGTGGCCTGCCGCGATGCCGACACGCTCACCGCGGCGCTGGACGCCGGTGCGGGCGCCGCGTTGATCGCTGAAGAAGCGCTCGCGGGCAACCATGCGATCCGGCTTTTCACCTGGCTCGAACAACAGCCAGCATGGTCCGATTTCCCGTTCATTCTGCTCGCCGCCTCACGCCTCGGACATCGTTCCGAACGTGGCCTGGAAGTGCTCGAACGGCTCGGCAACGTGGTCGTGCTCGAGCGCCCGCTGAATTCGGAAACGTTGCGGCGCGCGGTAGCGTCGTCATTGCGGGCACGCGCGCGGCAATACGAATCGCGCCGCCATCTGGCCGAGCGGATCGAAGCGCAAGAGGCGCTGGTGCAATTGAACGACTCGCTGGAAAGCCGCATCGCCGAACGCACTCACGAACTCGCCTCCGCCAACAACAGGTTGATGATGGAAATTCACGAGCGCGCCAAAGTGCAGGCCGTGCTGGTGCAATCACAGAAGATGGAAGCGCTCGGGCAACTCACCGGCGGCATCGCGCACGACTTCAACAATCTGCTGAACGTCATCATGGTCAATGCGGAGCTGATTGCCCGCGTGAGCAGCGACGAGCGCCTTCGCGGCATGGCCGCCACCGTCAAACGCGCGACCGAACGCGGCGCAAAACTGACGGGACAGTTGCTCACTTTCTCGCGTAACAGCAACCTCGATCTGAAAGCGGTGGACGTGGTGGCGTTGCTGCAAGGCATGCGCGACATCATCACGGTGTCGCTCGGTTCAAGCATCCGCTATACCAACGAGTTCGATGGCGAAGAGATGTGGACACAGGCCGACGCCAATCAGCTCGAACTGGCCGTTCTCAATCTCGCCATCAACGCGCGCGATGCCATGCCGGGCGGCGGCCAGCTCGGCATTTGCGTGAAGGTGCGCGAGGCGCCCGATCAGACACTCGATGAAGGCCGCTACGTAGTGGTCGAAGTCGCCGATTCCGGCTCGGGTGTGCCGGCCGATGTGGTGTCGCGCGTCTTCGATCCGTTCTTCACCACCAAGCCAATCGGCAAGGGAACCGGGCTCGGCTTGAGTCAGGTCTACGGCATTGCGAGGCAAGCTGGCGGCACGGCGCGTCTGTTCAGCGAGGAAGGCGTGGGCACCACGGTCGAGATCTGGCTGCCGTTGCGCGAGCGCGTGGCGCCGCAGGCCGAAGCGGCGTCCGATGCGGAAGCGAACGTGGTCGGCGAAAAGCGCGTCCTGGTGGTCGAAGACGACGGCGAGGTGCGCGCCATGCTGGTCGAGTCGCTGAGAATGCTCGGCTACACCGTGACCGAAGCCGCCGACGGACGCGCGGGCCTGAATCGTTTGCAGGACGACAACCCGGACTTGCTGATGGTGGACTTCGCGATGCCCGGCATGAACGGGATCGACGTGATCGCCGAGGCGCGCAAGATGCGCGAGGATTTGCCGGTGATCCTCGCAACGGGTTATGCGGACGTGGACATTTCCGGGCTGGCCGTGAAGCGCTGCACGATTTTGCGCAAGCCTTTTCAACTCGATGATCTGGCGCGTACGGTAAGGCTCGGACTCGCGGCTTGAGCGACGTTTGCATGGCGAACCCCGGCGCCTGTCAACGCACGCGGCCACATCGCGCCGTCACAAAAAATTCCAATTCAATAGTTTGCTAACGAATTTTTTGGAAATACAATACCGGCCATGTCGAATCTCGATACCTTGCGCCGGACAGTCAGCAGCACGCTGGTCGTCGCCGCCCGAAAATGGCGGCGCACGAGTCACGGCGTGCTGGCGGCCTTCAATGTCTCCGAGGCGTGCGCCACGCCGCTCCTGACCGCCAGCCGCCTCGGCGCGGCGGTGCGCCAGGTCACGCTCGCCGATCACATCGGCATCGAAGGGCCCTCGCTGGTGCGGTTGCTCGATCAACTGTGCGCCGCAGGTCTGATGCGTCGCGACGAAGACCCCGAAGACCGCCGCGCGAAAACCGTGGTGCTCACCGAAGAAGGCCGCGCCGTCACCGCGAAAATGGAAGAAGAACTAGTCACGTTGCGGGCGCTGGCGTTGAAAGACGTCTCGCGCAGCGATCTCGAAGCGACCTTGCGCGTGCTGGCCGCGTTCACCGCCGACGCCGGCGAACGCGCCGATCAGAACAGCGATCCCAGCGGCGATCCGGACCGCGATGAAGGCGTTCAACGCGCCTCGGTCAAACCAACGCAGCACGCCAGCCAACCCCGCAAAGCTACCAAAGCGAACAAAGGCAAAGCAGACACCGCCGCGCCACACAGCGCCAACGATCCGGCGTAACGGTTTATGGTCTACCCTTCCCTTCGCGACTGGCTGTTCTCCGTCAAGACGTTTGCCGCGGCGATGATCGCGCTCTACATCGGCCTCGCGCTCGAACTACCGCGGCCGTATTGGGCGATGGCGACCGTCTACATCGTGTCGAACCCGTTTGTCGGCGCGACGCGTTCCAAGGCGCTTTATCGCGCGCTCGGCACCATGCTCGGCGCCTCGGCCGCGGTGCTGCTGGTGCCGCCCTTCGTCGAATCGCCGTATCTATTCAGCGTGATCGTGGCGCTCTGGACCGGCACGCTCCTGTATCTGGCGGTGTTCGACCGCACCGCGCGCAGCTACGTGTTCCTGCTGGCCGGCTATACGATGCCGATCATCGCGCTGCCCTCGGTGACCAATCCGGGCGGCGTGTTCGATCTCGCGGTCAGCCGTACCGAAGAGATCACGCTTGGCATCGTTTGCGCGAGCATTGTCGGCGGCGCGCTGTTTCCGAGCCGGCTTGCGCCGACCATCATCGAGCGAACCGACGCATGGTTTCGCGACGCCGCCTTCTATGCGACCGAAACGCTCTCCGGGCGGATTGCCGGCTCGGCGATTTCGGGTGCCCGGCAGCGCATCGCGGCCACCATCAATGGTCTGGAATTGCTGCTGAGCCAGCTTGCCTACGATCACACCCGGCCCGACGTGCTGGCGCGCACGCATGAACTGCGCGGACGCATGCAGTTGCTGCTGCCGATCATGTCGTCGCTCGCCGATCCGCTGATCGCGCTCTACAACAGCGGCCGGCAGACGTGGCCCGAGGGTCTGGAAAGCCTGCTCGCCGACGTCATCAAATGGTTCAATGAGCCGATGCCCACCGTGAGCGAAGGCGATCACCCCGACCCGACCGCCGACGCGCTGCGCGAGCGCATCGCGGCGATGCAGCCGCCGCCGTCCGCACTCGCGGGCTGGGACGCCGCGCTGCTCTCGAACGCACTGTGGCGCATGAAACAGGTGATCGACGTCTGGCAGGACTGCCGCTCGCTGCGCATCATCATCACGCGGGAAGAAGGCTCGTGGCGCCCGCGCTTCCGTCATTGGCGGCTGGGCGGCACCGAGCGCTTCTACGATCACGGCATCATGCTGTTCTCCACCGGCTCGGCGGCGGCGGCCGTGATTCTCGCGTGCAGTTTGTGGATCAGCTCAGGCTGGAACGACGGCGCGAGCGCGGTCACGCTCGCGGCCGTGGCGTGCTGCTTCTTCGCCGCGCTCGACGAACCCGCGCCGTTCGTGTTCCGCTTCTTCGTGGCGACCGCGATCAGCGTGGTGGCGGCGGGCGTCTATCTGTTCGTCGTGCTGCCGCACGTGCATGACTTTCCCATGCTGGTGATCATGTTCGCCGCGCCGTTCATCTTCGTCGGCACGCTGATCCCGCGCCCGCAGTTCAACCTGGCCACGGTGCTGGTCGCGGTGAACACGGCCACCTTCATCAGCATTCAGGACGCGTACGACGCCAACTTCCTGGTGTTCATGAACAGCAATCTCGCGGGCCTCGCCGGCTTGCTTTACGCGTATCTGTGGACGCGCGTGACGCGGCCGTTCGGCGCCGAACTCGCGGCGGCCCGTCTGCTGCGTTCGAGCTGGGCCGACGTGGCGCTCACGGCATCGACGCGGCCGATCCACGATCCGCGCAATCTCGCCGCGCGCATGCTCGACCGCCTGATGCAGTTGATCCCGCGCCTTGCCGCGACCGACGACCATCGCCATCCGTCGATCGAAAGCTTTCGGGATCTGCGCATCGCCTTCAACGCACTCGATCTGCGCCGCCTGACCCACAAGCTGGGCGGCGAAGCGCCCGCCGCGATCGATCACGTGCTCGACGACGTGCGTCAGTACTATGAAAGCTGCGTCAATCGCCGCAAGCGCGAGCCGGTGCCCGACAGCCTGATGTCGTCGATCGACGCCGCCGTGGCGCGCGTGACGGCACAAGGGCTCGCCAACGCCGATGCGCCGAGCGCGACCTCGCAAACCTCGGCACGCCGGTTGCGTGAAGCGCTGCACGCGCTGGTCGGCTTGCGTCTTTCGCTGTTTCCGGCCACGCTGACGACACCGACGCCGCCCGAACCGGAGGCCGCTGCCTGATGCGCCCAACTCGTCGCGACTTTCCAGCCCTCTCCACCCTTTTCCACTTCCCGCGATGATCGGTGAAATCGATATCTTCGGCGTGTTCGTGCCGGCCGTGCTCGTGCTGATGTTGGTCGCGTATCTGATCAACCTGGCCATTCGCACGGTGCTCGCGCGCGTCGGCTTTTACCGTTTCGTCTGGCATCGCTCCATCTTCGATCTCGGCATCTATGTGCTGGTGCTGGGCCTTGTCGTTGTCGTTTCGCACAGACTAATAACGTGAAAAAAACCTGGTTCTCCGTCGGTCAAATTCTGCTGACCTTGATCGTCGTCGTCGTCGCCGCCTTCGTGCTGTGGAAACTGGTCGGCTACTACATGTTCGCGCCCTGGACCCGCGACGGACACGTGCGCGCCGACGTGATCCAGGTCGCACCGGACATCTCGGGGCTGATCTCGTCGGTCGAGGTAGTGGACAACCAGCAGGTCAAGCAAGGCCAGGTGCTGTTCGTGATCGATCAGGCCCGCTATACGCTCGCGCTGCGCCAGGCGCAGGCCACCGCGCAACAACGCCGCGCCACGCTCGATCAGGCGCGCCGCGAAGACGCGCGTAACCGCAAGCTCGGCAACCTGGTCGCGGCGGAGGTGTCGGAAGAAAGCCGTTCGCGCGTCGAACAGGGCGAGGCCGCGCTCGCTGATGCGAATGTGGCTATCGATACGGCGAAGCTGAATTTGCAGCGCGCCACGATCGCGAGTCCGGTCGACGGTTATCTGAACGACCGCGCGCCGCGCGTTGGCGAATATGTCGCGGCGGGGCGGGCGGTGGTTTCGGTGGTGGACATGCATTCGTTCCGTGTCGATGGCTATTTCGAGGAAACCAAGCTGGGTGGCATCGACATCGGTCAGCCAGTCGATATCACGGTGATGGGCGAGCCGGCCGTGTTGCGTGGACACGTGCAGAGCATCGTCGCCGCGATCGAGGATCGCGACCGCACGCAAGGCTCGAATCTGCTGCCGAATGTGAACCCGGCGTTCAGTTGGGTGCGGCTCGCGCAACGGATTCCGGTGCGTGTGGCGCTCGATGAAGTGCCTGCGGATTTCCGCATGATTGCCGGGCGCACGGCGACTGTGTCGGTGCGTGATCTGTCGCCTGGCGGTAAGAAGCATCCGGATGCGGGGGCGTCGGGTGCGGTAGCGGCTTCGGCGTCGGCGTCGGCTACGTCTGCTGTTCCGGCTGGCTCGGCTGCACAGCCGGCGTCGGCGGCGGTCTCATCATCGGGCGCCTCGCAATGAAGCTGTCGCGCGCCCTGCCCTTATTGCCGTTGCTGCCGCTATTGCCGTTGGCAGTCGCGCTGAACGGCTGCATCAACGTCGGTCCCAACTACTCGTTGCCGCAACAGGCGCTCGTCAACGCGCCGCTCGCCAATGCGCCGATCGAAGGCGCCGATACGTCCCTGACGACGCGTCAGAACGTGCCGCCCGTGTGGTGGAAGCTATACGACGATCCAGTGCTGAACGGACTCGTCGACCAGGCGCTGCAATCGAACACCGACTTGCGCGTCGCTGCCGCGAATCTGGCGCGCTCGCGTGAAGCGCTAGGCGTCGCGCAAGCACAAGGCGGATTTTCCGGCAAGACGTCGGCGCTGATCGAACGCGCGCAGGAGTCCGCCGAACAATACCTGCTCACCGAGAAACTGCCGGTCGTGAATGAAGGCGACATCGGCATCAGCGTCTCGTATGAAATCGATCTGTTCGGCAAGCTGCGGCGCGGCGTGGAAGCGGCGCAAGCGGACACCGAATCCGTGCAGGCCGCGAGCGAACTCGCGCGGATCACCGTGGTGGCGGACGTGGTGCGCTCTTACGTCGAGCAGTGTTCGGCCGCCGAGGAACTCAGGATCGCGCAACAGTCGCTGGCCTTGCAGAAACAGCGCGTGGACGTTTCGCGCCGCCTGCGCGACGCGGGCCGCGGCAATCAGCCCGACGTGACGCGCGGGCAGACCCAGGTCGATACGTTGTCGGCCGATATTCCGCGGTATACAGCGCGCCGCAAGATCGCGCAGTACCGCCTCGCGGCGCTGCTTGCCCGCGCGCCGTCCGACCTGCCGCCGGCCGTGCTCGCTTGCGACAGGCTGCCGCAAATCCGTCAGCCGATTCCAGTCGGCGACGGCGCCGCGCTGCTCAAGCGCCGACCGGATGTGCGCGAGGCAGAGCGTCAACTGGCGGCGTCCACCGCGCGTATCGGCGTCGCTACCGGGGCGCTGTATCCGACGGTGAGCATCGGTGCGTCGGCGGGTTTGACAGGCATTCTGGAAGACCTTGGCACGTCGCCCACGGCGCGCTGGGGCTTCGGTCCGCTGATCAGCTGGACGTTCCCGGCGAACGGCGCGCGTGGCCGCGTGCGTGAAGCACAGGCGTCGAGCCAGGTGGCGTTGGCGAAGTTCGACGGCGTGGTCCTGACCGCGCTGCGCGAGACCGAAACCAGTCTCGCGACCTACGCGTCGGACTACGCCCGCGCCGACGCGCTGCGTGCCGCGGTGAGGTCGGCCACCGAGTCGGCGGATGAAACGCACCGGCTGTATCGCGCGGGACGTGAGTCGTTTATTTCGGATCTGGATGCGACGCGCACGCTGACGTCGACGAAGTCACAGGCGGCGGCTGCGGATGGCCAGGTGGCGATCGATCAGGTCAATCTGTTCCTCGCGCTTGGCGGAGGGTGGGAAGTTGATCCGCAGAACGCGTCCGGCAGTTCGACGCCAGCGGCTGCGGTGCCGGTTAAGGCAACGCCGGTGCCGACGGCTGCAGCGAAAGCGCCTTAAAGCGGCTTTTCATTTGTGATTGTCTAACGCGGCCAGCCTATCAAGGTTCGCTTTAGACAATCCGCTTGCCGACCGATCTACCGCGGCGGCACCACTCCGCGCTCACACGTGCGCACATTCCGCGCTTCCGCCTTTAACTCCCGAGCGATCTGCGCGACCGCATCTTCAGCACGCGCCTTGCCGCACATGAAAATATCGAGCGCGGCGAAGCGATGCTCCGGCCACGTATGAATCGTGACGTGCGATTCCGCGAGCAGCACGACACCCGTCACACCATGCTCGCCGCCGAAGTGATGAAAGTGCGCAGAGAGTACCGTAGCGCCCGCAGCCTTAGCCGCGTTTAACAGAATCGCCTCGAGCGCTGCGGGATCCCGCAGCATGTCCGCCGCGATACCGCCGAGATCGGCCAACACATGCGTGCCATAGGCATCACGCGGCGCAGGCGCGGATATGGCCGTCACCGCCCTCACTTGTGCGACCCATACGACGAATAACCGCTGCGCGCGGACGTCCCGCCATAACCACCACCGCCGCCTCCGGTCATCGACGTGCAACTGAACATGACAATCACAACGAGCGCGTAAAGCACATATAAGATTTGCCTCACGCTCACCTCGACTCTTCGTGGAAGGCGCGCCAGATCCACTCCGGCGCCCACAAAGCCACCATGCCGACGATCACCAGCACCGTCGAACCGTCGAATTCGAATAGCTTGCCGAAGTTGATGAAGACCATCGCGAAGGTAGCGATCCACGGCCAGGGACCGAAGCCGGCCGTCGTGATTCCTTCTCGCGCCGGTTTTGCTTCGCTGCTGGCGGATTTGGCCGCAAGCCGGCGCGCTGTTTCCGCCGCCAGCGCCGGCACACCGAATCGTTCCGCAACCTTACTATTGCTTAACGGCTTGGCGCGCGACCAGACGATTTCATCGGCCGTCGTCTCGCGCGTCATCTTGAAGTCGCGCCACGTGAAATCGGTGATCGACGTCTTATCGCCCACTTGCACCCGCCAGTTGAATGCGCCGGCCACGTAAGCGACCACCGCGTCGTAGCGCTCGCGTTCGCGATAGGTCTTGCCGCCTTCGAGCACCTGGCCGTCTTTGCTAATCATTGGCCAGTTGTTCAGCACGTCCACACGTTCCCATCGGCCTTCGCCATGCACGAGCCACAGAAAGCCGCGTTCGAGGTTGTGCAGCAGATATTCTTCCCAACTCGATTCGCCGTCCGGCGTGCGGCAGCGCATGAGGCCGAGTGCCGTATATTTCGCGCCGTCGAAGGTCGCGCTCGCGCCGAGTTGCAGCGCCGTTTCGATCGACTCGACCTCGCGCTTGTTCGAAAACAGCGTGACCTGTTCGGCGCTGCAATCGACGCCCGCATGACACGAGCCGCAGATCACATAGTTCGCCACACCGACCGGACATTCGAGCGACGCGCCGCAACTCGGGCACGTGAACACACCCAGTTCGCCACGATAACGGCCCTCCGACTCGCGAATCTCGGCTTCGTCACGCAAGCCCTGACAGGCGAGCGTGTCCAGTTCCACCGACGCACCCGCATAGACCACCGGCTTGCCCGACTGCTGTTCGGCGTCGGAGTAATCCAGTGTGATGAATTTGTCTTCGTAGCGGAAGTCGGCGACGCGCGCCTGCCAGCCGTCGCCCACGCGAAACGGCAACTCGCCCTCGCCGCCGACGCATTGCGCCGTGCGGATATCCGACGCGAGATAACGCCTGCCGCCGAAGTGAAAGCCGACGCCCGGGCGCAGCGAATCGAACTGCGGCGGCTCGTCGGCGCTGCCGTCGAGATTCTGTTGCGTGGTGACCGCGTATTGCCCTGAGGCATCGGAAAGCCAGCCGAACGTGCCGTCGTCGAAAGCGGCGTACCACTCGGTCCAGTAGCCCGCGTCGTAACGCAATTGAATGCGGCCGAGCAGCGTGAACACACGTGACTCATGGCGGCCCGTCACACCGAGTTGCAATGGCGAATAGTCCTCGAATACCGAGGCCATTTCGCCGATCCGTTCGACCGCCTCGCCGCGTTTGAGCAAGGTGCTGCGGCACGATCCGCACACGGCCATGACGGCCGCGGCGGAGCGGAATTCGAGCGGCGCGCCGCATTGAGGACACGAAGTACTGAACATCGAGCGCGTTTATTTTGTCAGCTTCGCGAGGATCTCGGCTTTCGCCTTCGCATAGTCGTCTTCGGTGACGAGGCCTTTGTCCAGCAGGGTCTTGAGTTGCTGCAGACGCTCGACGTAATCGTTCGAGGCCGGGGCTTGCGCAGGTTGCGTTTGAGCAGGTTGATTCAGCGCGCCCGTCATGGTTTGCGCGATCGCCGCGCCCGCTGCGATACCCGCGCCCACACCGGCCACGCCGCCGGGATTCTGCGCGGCGAGCGGGATCGATTGCGCGGCCTGGTACCGCGCGAACTTGTTCAGATCGCCGCTCACGCCCACGCTGATACGCGCGTCCAGTGCCTTTTGCAGCGCCTCCGGCAACGACACGCTTTGCACCGTGAACGAATCGAGCGCCACGCCGTAACGCGCGAACACCGGCGCGAGCGCCTGGCCGATCCCCTGCGACAGCACTTCCTGATTCGCCGCCATATCCACGAACGCGACGTCCGCCGAACCGAACGCCACGCTCATGGCCGTGACGACGAGGTTGCGCAACTGCTGTTCGAGATCGTCGACGGTATAGACCGCGCGCGTGCCGCTGATCTCGCGATGAAGCGACGGCACATCCACCACGCGGTACGAATAAATGCCGAACGCCCGCACCTGCACGAGGCCGAATTCGCTATCGCGAATCGTGACCGGTTGCGGCGTACCCCAGCGCCGCCCGAGTTGCAGACGCGTGCTGAAGAAGTACACGTCGGACTTGAAGGGCGATTGGAACAGCTTGTCCCAATTGCGCAGACTGGTCAGCACCGGCAGCGTGCGCGTGGTCAACGTGTAGAGGCCGGGGCCGAACACATCGGCAATGCGCCCTTCGTTGACGAACAGCGCCATTTGCGATTCGCGCACCGTCAATTGCGCGCCGTACTGGATTTCCTGGTCTTCCATTGGATAACGCCAGGCCAATACGCCGTCGCTATCTTCCGTCCATTGCAGGACGTCGACAAATTGCTTGCGAATAAACGAACCGAAACTCATCGTGTACTCCTCGCGCGAGGCGCCCGCTTATCAGGCATTAACGTGGAAATGTGTTAAACGCAAATCAGGTCAGACAGGCTGCGTTAATAATGCCGACCACCAGCGAAGCCGCGCCCATCAAACCGCCCATTGCAGTATTACGCGTTTCAATGCCGTCATTCATGCCGGGCAAAAGGCGTGTGAGCAATGCGTAAGTCGCGACCTGCACGACCATGGCGCCGACGGCCCAGATCAGCACCAACATCAGCGTGGAGTTATGCGCAATGCTCGAGGCGAGCGTCAGGCAGAAGCCGATCAGCGCGCCGGCAAAAGAAAGGAGCGCGGCAACGTTGCCTTCGCGGATCAGGGCCAGTTCGTCGAACGGTGTGACCTTGAGGTAAACTGCCGCGAATCCGAGGATCAGCACAAACGCCGACAGTAAATGAATCCCATAAGAAAAGGCATCACCCATTTATTCCCCCGGATTGTGTATGCCGAGCATGCCAACATGCATGCCGATTCTGCCGGCCATGATTATGCGGGCAGCGCCGTTCGAAGGCTCGCCGAAATCGCCGCCAGTATATCCACATCGGACCGGAGTGCCCAGCGCGATGATTAAACATAATCGCATGCTGATTCTCTCCGTACTGGTTCTGGCTTCATGCGGATTGGGTTATGAACTGATCAGCAGTACGCTGTCGAGCTATTTGCTCGGCGACTCGGTATTGCAATTCTCGTCGGTGATCGGCTGTTATCTGTTTGCGATGGGTGTCGGCTCGTGGCTCGCCAAGTTCATCGACGACGATGACGTGCTCGATCGCTTCGTCGATATCGAATTGCTGGTTGGGCTGATTGGCGGTTTGTCGGCGGCCATGCTGTTCGGCGTATTCGCGTGGCTGTCCACGCCGTTTCGCGCCGCGCTCTACGCGGTGGTGCTGGTGCTCGGCGCATTGATCGGCATGGAGATTCCGTTGGTGATGCGCGCCTTCCAGCAACGCCGCCAGGCGTTTCGCCATACCGTCAGCGACGTGTTGAGTTTCGACTATCTCGGTTCTCTCGCGGTCTCACTGTTGTTTCCGCTCGTACTCGCGCCGCGCCTCGGCCTGCTGCGTACCGGCTTTCTGTTCGGCATTCTCAATGCCTTGGTCGCGTTGTGGACCACGCACACGTTTCGCGCGGAAATCAGCAACGTGCCGGCCAAGCTGGCGCGCGCCGCGCTGGTGATCAGTCTGCTCGGCGCCGGTTTCGCGCTGTCCGAACGCCTCACGCATTGGGCCGAACACGGCCTCTACGGCGATGAGACGATCTTCTCTGAAACCACGCCTTATCAGCGCATCGTGCTCACGCAATGGCACGACGACATGCGTCTGTACCTGAACGGTAATCTGCAATTCTCTTCGCGCGACGAGCATCGTTATCACGAAGCGCTGATTCATCCCACGCTCGAAGCGCTGCCGTGGGCCAGGCACGTGCTGGTGCTCGGCGGCGGCGATGGGCTCGCGGTGCGTGAGATCCTCAAACATCGCAACATCGAAACCGTCACGCTGGTCGATCTCGACCCGGCCATGACGCGGCTCTTTTCGAATTCCGCGCCACTCGTCAAACTCAATCAAGGCTCGCTGAAAAACCCGCGCGTGCATGTGATCAACGACGACGCCGTGCGCTGGCTCGAATCCAACGCCGACGTGTTCGACGCGATCGTGGTGGACTTTCCCGATCCGACCAACTTCGGTTTGGGCCGTTTGTACTCGGCGCCGGTGTATCGCATGCTCGCACGGCATCTGTCGGAGAACGGCTATGCGGTGATTCAATCGACCTCGCCGTATTTCGCGCCGCACGCGTACTGGACCATTGTCGATACGCTGCGCGAAGCGGGCTTCAACACGTGGCCCTATCACTGCTATGTGCCCTCGTTTGGCGACTGGGGTTTCGTGATCGCCGGCAAACGCCGCGACTATACGATCCCGACGCATTACTCGGAGCCCATGCGCTGGCTCGACGCGCAAACCGCCGTCGAAATGTTTCACTTCCCCGCCGACATGCCCGCGTTACCGATGGCGCCGAACCAGTTGAACGACCAGCCGCTCGTCCGTCTTTTCGACGAGGACTGGAAGCACGTGCTCCGCTGATGGACCGCCGCACTTTTCTGCTGGCCGGCGCGGCGGCAACGCTCACCGGTTGCGGCCGCACCGGCTGGATCGAGACGACGCCGGTGGTGGACAGCCCCGGCATGCGCGAGGGCCACGCGTTGCGCGACCATCGCAGCTTGCCGCCGCCGTCCGGCACGATCGAAACCGGCATCGCGATTCTCGGCGCGGGCGCGGCGGGTTTGTCGTGCGCGTGGCAACTCGCGCGCGCGGGACACAAGAATTTCGTCCTACTTGCCGGGCCCGAATTCGGCGGCAATGCGGCGGGTGGTCAGTATGGCGATCTCGGTTATCCGAAGGGCGCGCACTATCTGCCCTTGCCGTCGATGGAATCGACGCACTTGCGCGACATGCTCGCCGACCTCGGCGTGATCGAGGCCGATCCGTTCACCGCGCGGCCCGTGTTCGATGAGCGCGTGCTGGTCCACGCGCCGGACGAACGCCTGCTGATCGACGGCCAATGGCAGGACGGACTCGTGCCGACGCTCGGCGTGAGTCACGCGGAACTCGCGCAGCAGCAGCGGTTTTTCGCCTATACCGATGCGTTGCGCACCGCCCTCGGCAATGACGGCCGCAAGGTGTTCTGCATTCCGCTGGCGCAGTCGTCGCAGGATCCGAATTGGCGTGCGCTGGACAAGCGCTCGTTCAAACAGTGGCTCGTCGACGAAGGCTACAGCGCGCCCTCGTTGCACTGGTATCTGAACTACGCCTGCCGCGACGATTTCGGCGCGGGCTATGAACGCGTCTCCGCGTGGGCCGGTTTGCATTACTTCTCGTCGCGTGGCGGCCATGCGCGCAATGCCGAAGATGGCGCGGTGCTGACCTGGCCCGACGGGCTGCACAGCATGGTGACCAAACTGAGCGCGTCGATCACAAGTCGCGTGGGCAAAGAACATACGTGGTCGCTGCCGGGCTTCGCCGCACGCGTCGATGAAAAAACCGGCGGCATTGAAGTGCTGTGCGTGCGCATCGACAACCAGAACGTACCCAGCACGTTCGTACTGAAAGCGCGCCGCGTGGTGTGCGCGATGCCGCTTTTCGTCGCGCAACACGTGATACCGAATCTGGCCGCTCACGGTTTCGAAGCGTCGCGCGATCTGCCGCCGCGCGCGCCATGGCTCGTCTCCAACTTCCTGATGGACGGCATGCCGCGCGAAGCGCAGGGTGTGCCGCTCGCGTGGGACAACGTCGTGTATCGCGGCGAAGGTCTCGGCTACGTGGTCTCGACACATCAACTGATTCGTCTGTCGCCGCCGCAGCGGTCGGTGTTCTCGGCGTATCAGGCGCTCGACCTCAAGACGCCCGACGACACGCGCCGCTGGCTGGCCGCCGCGCATCCCGACGACCTGCGCACGCAGGCCGCGATCGATCTGGTGCCCGCGTACGGCCGCGATCTGTGGCGTCATGCCGCGGCCCTGGAAATCACCGTTCGCGGCCACGCCATGGCCACGCCGGATGTCGGCTTCCTGAGCCGTCCGGGGTTGCTCGCCTTGCGTGACCTGGACGGCCCGATCCTCTTCGCGCATGCCGATTTGTCCGGCATGTCGCTATTCGAGGAGGCGTCTTATTGGGGCGTGCTGGCGGCAAACCGTGTTTTACGGTGACGCGCCACAAGCTTACGAATTATTTTTATTAGCTTTCTTTTAGCTTTCATTTCGGGTTAAATACATATCACCAACCACTCAATACGGGGACATGTATGTCGCAATTCATGAAAAGCGCAGCCACGCTGGGCGGCTGCATCGGCATTTTTGCGGCGGTCGTCGCCGTGGTGGAATTGCTGGCAGGTTGAGCACGCGCGGCGGGCTCTTTCGATAACGCGAAACACGTCGGCGGCATTACGCGGGGCGGCGCTTTGCCGCCGCCTGGTGGATTGCCGCCCGTACCCGTGGATAGGTGCCGCAACGGCATACGATGTGCGACATCGCCGTGTCGATGTCGGCGTCGGTCGGTTTGGGATTGTGCTTGAGCAACGCGCAGGCCGCCATGAGTTGCGCGCTCTGGCAGTAGCCGCATTGCACCACGTCGAGATCGATCCACGCGGTCTTCAATGCCTGTGCTTCAGGACCCTGCAAGCCTTCGATGGTCGTGATCTTCTGCGTGTGCAGGCTCGACATGAGCGTCTGACACGCGAAGCTCGGCTCGCCATCCACATGGATCGTGCACGCGCCGCAAATTCCCAGGCCACAGCCGAACTTGGTGCCGGTCATGCCGAGTTCGCAACGCAGCACCCATAGAAGCGGCATGTCCGGCTCGGCTTGTACCGCCACCGCCCGGCCGTTGATGTTCAGCGATCCCATCGGCTGTCTCCTTCGTCCTAGTCCCTAAGTTTTTGAATCCGGGGTGCTTCACGCGAGCTTCAACGGCAGCGAGCGCAAACGCTGGCCGGTTAGCTTGAACACCGCATTGGCCACCGCCGGCGCGACCGGCGGCACACCCGCTTCGCCCACGCCTTGCGGATGCATCTGGCTGGGCATGATGTCCGTGTCGATTACTGGGCAATCGTCGATCCGCACCACCGGAAAATCCGTAAAGTTTTTCTGCTGGACCTGGCCGTTGACGAGCGTGATCTCGTCCTGCAAGGCGGTGGAGAGACCGAAGACGATCGCGCTCTCCATCTGCTGACGAATCAGATTCGGATTCACCGGCATGCCGCAATCGATCACGCAGACCACCCGGTGCACGCGAATCTTCTTACCAGGCCCGATCGACACTTCCGCGACCTGCGCGACCACGCTACCGAACGCCTCGTGCAACGCGACGCCACGCGCGCGCGGCGCGCCGTCGGCGGCACGCGTCAACGGACGTTCCCAGTCCGACAACGCCACGACGCGCTTTAACACCGCCAGATGCCGCGGATGCTGCTCGAGCAGCGCGGCGCGAAACGCAATCGGGTCTTTGCCGGTCGCTACGGCGAGTTCGTCGGTGAAGCCCTCGGTGAAGAACGCCTGATGCGAGTGGCCGACCGAGCGCCAGAACCCGACCGGCACCGGCAATTCGACGATCTTGTGCGCGACACGCGCGGCGGGCCATTCGTAGGGCTGATCGAACGCGCCTTCGCAGGTGGTCTTGTCGATGGGGAGGCGCGGGGCGCCGTAGTAGCGCGCGAGCGCTTCCGGCACGATCGCCTGACTCGCCGACGTGGCCTGCCACGCCACCAGCTTGCCGTCGTTGTCGAAACCGGCCTTCAGCCGCGACAGGCATGCCGGACGATAGAAGTCGTGCGTGAAATCCTGGGCCCGCGACCAGAGGGTCTGCACCGGACGGCCACCGCCCTCGCGCGCAATCGCCGCGGCCTGAGCGATGAAATCCAGCTCCAGACGACGTCCGAATGCGCCGCCGATCAGAAGCGTTTGCACGTCGACCTTGTCGACATCGAGGTCCAGCACTTTCGCCACATGATGCCGCGCGAGGCCGGGCATTTGCGTGGAGACCCAAACCGTGGCCGCGCCGTCCGCGACCTGCACGGTGCAGTTGAGCGGTTCGACCGCGCCATGCGCGAGATACGGCGCGCGATATTCGGCGCTGACGGTGCGCGCCGCGCGACTCAACGCGGCATCGACGTCGCCCAGGTGGTAGTAAGCGTGGCCGTCGCTGTCGTCGAGTGCTTGCGCGAGCCGGCGGTCCACGTCCGCGTTCGAGAGCTTCGCTGCCGGTCCATCATGCCAGCTCACGTCGATGGCGGCGACCGCGTTTGTCGCGCGAAACGGGTTGTCGGCGATCACTGCGACGCCGCCGGATCCACCGCTGTACGGCGCGACGGCGAACGCCTTGATGAAGCCCGGCATTTTGCCGGCGGCCGTTGCGTCGAACTTTGCCACCGAGCCGCCCAGTGTTGGACACATCTCGACGCTTGCGTAGAGCAGGCCGTCCGGCAGCACGTCGATGCCGAAGCGCGCCGTGCCGTTGATCTTCGATGCCGCTTCGATACGGCGTAGCGGTTTGCCGATCAGCTTGAAGTCGGCGGGATCTTTCAGCGCCACCTTGCGCGGCAGCGCCTGCTGCGCGGCCATCGACGACAATTCGCCGAAGCTCGCCTTATGGCCCGACGGGTGCAGCACCTGACCGCCTTCAGCGCGGCATTCACCGGCCGGCACTTTCCATTGCGCGGCCGCTGCGCTGATCAGCATGGCGCGCGCCGAGGCGCCGGCTTCGCGCATCGGCGTCCATAGGTCGTTGATGCTCGATGAACCGCCCGTCATCATCGTGCCGGCTTCGCGCACCAGCTTGCGGGTCATCCAGACGGTGGTGCGCTTGATGGTGCTGTCGTCGTCGGGGCGAAACGGCAGGTCGTCGATGATGGCTTGGACGCTGTTGTAGATCTTGTCGATGGGCGAGTCTTCGACGCGCACCTGCGACCAGTCGGCGTCCAGTTCTTCGGCAAGCAACATCGCAAGGCCGGTGTGGATGCCCTGCCCCATTTCCGCCTTGCACATCATGATCGTTACGCTGTTGTCGGCGGCGATCTTGACCCAGCCGTTCAGCGGCACCTGCGTGCCTTGTGCCGGCAGCGGCATGGAGGCGGTCAAACGCTGCCCCGGCGGCAGCACCGACCAGCCGACCAGCAACGCGCCGACAGCGCCGGCGCCGCCGAGCAGAAAGGTTCTGCGTTTCAACATGGCATGGTTCGATCAGCTTGCACGATGGCTGGGAAGCTGTGAAAGCGCGGGTCGGCGCCTGGCGTTGTTCCTCGGAATAGTAATAAGACGGGAGAGTGGATGTGGGACTTAAATGCGTGGGTTCAGGTCAAGAGGCGCGGGGCGGGGGGTGAGGAGGATGGCGGGGATTGAGGGAAGTCGTGGGGTGTTTCATTAAATGGGGTGGGGAATGAGATGCGCCGGCCTCGCGCCGCCGCACCTCCCCTTCTTCCACCTCACCGCCGGTTCGACCCCGACACCACATCGATCCACACGGCCAGCACGAGAATGCTGCCCTTCACGATCATCTGCCAATAGGCGTCGACATCGAGCATCGACATGCCGTTGTCGAGGCTGGCCATCACCAGTGCGCCGATCAGCGCGCCGTAGACCGTGCCGGAACCGCCGCGCATCGACGTCCCGCCGATGAAGCACGCGGCAATCGCATCGAGCTCGCCCATCGATCCCGCCGAAGGCGAACCCGCGGCCAGCCGCGCCGTATTGACGATGCCGCCGAACGCGCACATCAGCCCCATCAACGCGAAGATCGCCAGCTTCACTCGATTAGTGTTGACGCCCGAAAGCCGAGTCGCTTCGAGGTTCGAGCCGACCGCATAGATGCGTCGCCCGAACACGGTCTGCGTGGCGATCCACGTGAAAATACCCAGCAGCGCGAGCAGCAATAGGACCGGCACCGGAATGCCGCCGTAACGATCGAGCGTCGCAACGAAGCCGGCGAGAATCACACCCGCGCCGACCACCTTCACCACGTCTTGCCAGAACGGCACCACGCGCAACTGATAGCGCTCGCGGTTGCGGCGCTGCCGTATCGTCAGAAACGCCAACAGCAGAAACAGCACCACCGCGAGCGTATCGCCCGCGAGCCGCGGCAAATAACCTTGGCCGACGAACACGAAACTGTCCGACACCGGCGCGATCGTCGAACCGCCTGTCACGCCGAGCAGAATGCCCCGATAGGCGAGCATGCCGCCGAGCCCGACAATGAACGAGGGCACGCGCCGATAGGTCGACCACCATCCGTTGAACATGCCGACCAGCACGCCGAGCAGCATGACCACCGGCAACGTGACGCCGATTGGCCAATGGCGGTTGACGTCGAGTATCGCCGCCACGCCGCCGAGCAAACCGAGCAGCGATCCGACCGACAGATCGATCTCGCCGGCGATGATCACGAACACCATGCCGCACGCCAGCATGCCGGTAATCGACATCTGCCGCAGCAAGTTCGACAAATTGCGCGGCGTGACAAACGCGCCGTGCGTGAGCACGGAAAAGAAAATCCAGATCGCGGCCACGGCGATCAGCAGCGCGAGAATCTTGTAGCGCGCGAACAGTTGCTGAATGCGCTGCGGACCGCCGAATGCGCCTCGCGGCACGGCTTCGTCGGCGCGTTGGGAAGTAACGTCGGGCGTCATGCGGCACTCGCTGCGGTTGGGTTCGGGGATCGCTGCACAGGTCGGATCGCGGCGCTGAGAATGTCCTCCTGCGTGAGACCGTCGTTGATGAAATCGCCTCGCAACTCGCCTTCACCGATCACCAGCACGCGATCGCTGATGCCGAGCACTTCGGGTAATTCGGAGGACACCATCACGATCGACATGCCGCGCTGCGCCAGTTGAAAAATCAGCTTGTAGATTTCGTATTTCGCGCCGACATCGACGCCGCGGGTGGGTTCGTCGAGAATCAGCACCTTCGGATTGGTCAGCAACATGCGGGTCAGCACGGCCTTTTGCTGATTGCCGCCGGACAGACTCGCGATCGACAACATGGGATGCGCGGCGCGCACCGAAAGCCGCTTCATCTCCGTATGAATCGTATCGAGTTCGGCAGCGGAGTCGATTCGCCCACCCGATGCAAAGCGTTCCAACACAGCCAGCGTGATGTTATGGCCGACGCTCAGCCCCGGCACGATGCCGTGCCGTTTGCGATCTTCCGGCACCATGCCGATGCCCGCGCGAATCGCATCGACGGGTGCGCGAATCTTGAGCGGCTTGCCATCCATCACCACGGTCGCCTCGCTCACGCCGGGATACGCGCCGAAGATCGCCTGCATCAACTCCGTGCGCCCCGCGCCGACCAGACCGGCCACGCCGAGAATCTCGCCATGCCGCAGCGCGAACGAAACATCGTTCACACGCTTGCGACGCGGATTGGTCACGTCGAAACAGGTAACGTGGCGCGCTTCGAAGATCACGTCGCCGATCGGATGCGGCTCGCGTGGAAACAGGTTCTTGATTTCGCGGCCCACCATCAGCGAAATGATGCGGTCGGTGGTGAGCGCGCGCATCGGCTCCGTTGCGACATGACGGCCGTCGCGAATCACGCTGATCGTGTCGCACACGGCCGCCACTTCATCGAGCTTGTGCGAGATGTACACGCAGGCCACGCCGCGCCGCTTCAGATCGCGCACGATGTCGAGCAGAATGCGGATCTCGGAGGAAGTCAGCGAAGACGACGGTTCATCGAGAATCAGCAGCTTGGCGCGCTTGTTCAGCGCCTTCGCGATCTCGATCAACTGCTGATGGCCGCCGCCATAGTTCATCACCGGCTGTGCGGCATTGATACCGCTAATGCCGAGTTCGCGCAGCAGTTCGTCGGCGCGCTGGTACATCGCGGCGTAGTTCATGCGGCCGCCGGGCAGCGTGATTTCATTGCCGAGAAAGATGTTCTCCGCCACCGACAACTCCGGCACCAGCATCAACTCCTGGTGAATGATGATGATGCCGGCGCGTTCGGTGTCGCGCACACTGGCGGCTTTCAGCGGCTCACCTTCCCAGATGATTTCGCCGTCCCACGTGCCCCACGGATACACGCCGGAGAGCACTTTCATCAGCGTCGACTTACCCGCGCCGTTCTCGCCGCACAGGCCCACGCACTCGCCGGGCGCGACCGTGAGGTCGATGCCGTCGAGCGCCTTCACGCCGGAAAACGCCTTGACGATGCCGCGCATCGTCATAAGAGCTTGCGTCATTCGCTATGCCTCGCTGCAAGGCGCGCGACGGCGCCGATACGCATGACACGCATCGAGGTCCGCCGCGCACACGTTACGCTCATTGGCTCGCGAGCTGGGCCTGAGTATAGAAGCCGTCCTTGACGACTACATCGACATTGCTCTTGGTGAGCAACGTGGGTTGCAGGAGCACCGTGTCGACTTTCTTCTTGCCGTTGTCGTATTGCGAGTTATACGCGGGCTTCTCGCCCTTCGCCAACGCCACGGAGAGCTTGGCCGCTTCGCCGGCAATCAGTTTCAGCGGCTTGTATACCGTCATGGTCTGCGTGCCGGCAATCACACGCTTCACGGCCGCGAGGTCCGCGTCCTGGCCCGACACTGGCACCTTGCCCGCCATGTGTTGCGCGGCGAGCGCCTGGATCGCGCCACCCGCGGTGCCGTCGTTCGATGCGACGATCGCGTCGATCTTGTTGTTATTCGCCGTCAGCGCATCTTCGACAATGCGCAGCGCCGTGGAAGCGCTCCATTCCGGCACCCACTGCTGACCGACCACTTTGATGTCGCCCTTATCCATGGCGGGCTTCAGTATCTTGAGCTGGCCTTCGCGGAGCATCTTGGCGTTGTTGTCGGTCGGTGCGCCGCCGAGCAGGAAGTAGTTGCCCTTCGGCTGCGCGTTGTAGACGCCTTGCGCCTGCAATTCGCCGACCTTTTCGTTATCGAACGAGATGTACGCGTCTACATCGGCATCGAGAATCAGGCGGTCATATGAAACGACCTTGATGCCCGCTTTCTTCGCTTCGGCGACCACATTCCCGAGCGTCTTCGAATTGAACGGCACGATCACGATGACATCCACGCCGCGCGAGATCAGGTTTTCGATCTGCGAGATCTGCCGCTCTTCGCTCGCATCGGCGGATTGCACCGACACTTTCGCGCCGAGTTTTTCCGCTGCGGCGACGAAATAGTCGCGATCGCGCGACCACCGCTCGACGCGCAGATCGTCGATACAGAAGCCAATTTCCGGATGATCCTTGCTCGCATGCGCGAGCGGCGCGGCAAGCGACAGGCTGGCGAGCACCGCTCCACACACGAGCGAACTCAATACGGTACGACGCGTTGCGAATTTCATCTCTGTCTCCTTCTTCTGATAGCCGGAATACCGGATTGGACGGTTTGCGCTGCGAGCCGCAGACCGGACAAGCGACAACCCAAAGCTTCCTATTTCGCGCGGTCGGCGTGGCCGCGCGATTTTTTTAGTGGTGTGGCTACTTTCTGATGCGTTGCTTCTTGAGACGCGGATCAACGTCCGCTGTAAATCGCCTGATTCACGATGTTTTCCATCAACTCCTGATGGCCGCTCGCGTGCTGCGGGTTCAGACCGCGCGCCAGTGCATCCGCCGCCAGTGTGGAGAGCGAATAGTCGCCGGAAAGAATCTTGCGGCCGAACTCCGCTTCCCAGCCCGCGTAACGTTGACGTTTGAATTGATCGAGACGATCGTTTTCGATCAGCACCGCCGCGCGCTCGACGGCGAGCGCGAGGTTGTCGATCGCACCGATGTGGCCGTAGAACAGATCTTCCGGATCGACACTTTGGCGCCGCACTTTCGAATCGAAGTTCATGCCGCCGGTTGTAAAGCCGCCGTGTTTGAGGATTTCGTAGAAGGCGAGCGTCAGTTCTTCCACACTATTTGGGAATTGATCCGTATCCCAGCCGTTTTGCGGATCGCCGCGATTCGCATCGACGCTGCCGAAAATACCCAGCGCGTAAGCCGTGGCGATCTCGTGATGAAACGAGTGGCCCGCGAGCGTCGCATGATTGGCCTCGATGTTCACGCGAATCTCTTTGTCGAGCCCGTGTTGCAGCAAAAAGCCATGCACGGTCGCGACGTCGTAGTCGTATTGATGCTTGGTCGGTTCCTGCGGTTTGGGTTCGATCAGCAGCGAGCCTTTGAAGCCGATCTTGTGCGCATGGTCGACGACCATATGTAGAAAGCGGGCGAGTTGATCGCGTTCACGCGCGAGGTCGGTATTGAGCAAGGTGTCGTAACCTTCGCGTCCGCCCCACAGTACATAGTTATCGCCGCCGAGCCGTTGCGTCGCATCGAGCGCGTGGCGCACCTGGGTTGCCGCAAACGCGAACACTTCCGGATCGGGACTGGTCGCGGCACCGGCCGCATAACGGGGATGCGAGAACAGATTGGCCGTGCCCCACAGCAGCTTGATGCCCGTGCTCTCCTGCTTGCGCGCCAGATAGTCGGTGATGCGCAAGAAGTTTTCGCTGTACTCCTTCAGGCTCGACCCTTCGGGCGAGACGTCGGTATCGTGGAACGTGTAGTACGGCGTGCCGAGCTTCGAGAAGAATTCGAATGCGGAATCCGCTTTTTGTTGCGCCCGCTCCATCGCGTCGCCGGGTTGCTGCCAAGGACGCCGGAACGTTCCCTGCCCGAAAATATCCACGCCCGGCCAGACGAACGTGTGCCAGTAGCACACGGCAATGCGCAGATGTTCTTCGAGTGTCTTGCCGAGCACCTTCTTGCTTTTATCGTAGTGGCGGTACGCAAGTGGGTTATCCGATTGAGGGCCTTCGTAGCGGATCTCGGGAATGTGTTCGAAGTAAGACATCAGCGTCTCCAGTTTATGGTGCACCGCAACCCGTGCGACGTCGCCGCGCCGGTTGACAAGGTGACGCCATGCTGCCGCTTGCACGATGCGTCGGCAATTGCGAAATTGCGCAGCGTGCTTGATGTTTCTTACCGCCCTCGATTTTGTTTCGCACCGGCGCGCGATTCGAGGCCTAGAATAACCAGACGCTTAAAACCGGTGCCGTTCAAATTAAGCATCCAACAGGAGACAAAGGCGTGACGGGTCATTGACCCGCACACCGCTCACCGCCATGACCCGTCCGCAAACACCACAGACGACCCATCGGATCGCGCTGCTGTTCAACGCGAACAAGGTCTACGACCGCGAGATCATCACCGGCATCGGCAACTACCTGCTGTCCACGCGCGTGGCGTGGGATCTGTTTCTCGAAGAAGACTTTCGCTGCCGGCTGACGGGTATAGAACGCTTCGACGGCGACGGCATCATCGCGGATTTCGACGATCCCGCCGTGGGCGAAGCGCTGCGCGATTGTCCGTTGCCGGTGGTCGCCGTGGGATCGTCGTTCGAAGATCCGGCGCACTATCCTCCGGATTTACCCTATATCGCCACCGACAACAGCAAGCTTGTTTCGCTCGCTTATACGCATCTGATCGGCGCGGGTCTCGAGCACTTCGCGTTGTACAGCCTGCCGCAAGCGCAGGAGAACCGCTGGGCCCAACAGCGTGAACTCGCGTTCGCTCATTTGCGCAGCGCGGACGGACATAGCGCGGAGCAGATCGACAGCGAGATGTATCGCGGCCTCTCGACCAGCGCGCCGTCATGGAACCAGGCGACCGAACAGCTCACTGCGTGGCTGCGGGATTTGCCGAAGCCGGTTGGTGTAATCGCAGTGACCGATGCGCGTGCGCGGCATCTGCTTCAGGCGTGTTTGATCGCCGGCATTCCTGTGCCCGAAGAAGTCGCGATCATTGGCATCGACAATGATCCGCTGACCCGCACGTTGACGCGTATTCCGCTTTCATCGGTGATTCAGGGTACTGAGGAAATGGGCCGCACCGCTGCTCACCTTTTGCATCAGATGCTGCATGGCGCGCGGTTTCCGGGGCGGCGCATTCTGGTGCCGCCGGTCGGTATCAACGTGCTCGAATCGACGAAGCACCAACCGCTGGCGAGTCCGTATGTGATGCGGGCGCGGCACTTCATTCGACAGTACGCGTGTCAAGGCATTCGCACCGAACAGGTTGCCGACTATGTGGGCGTGTCGCGCTCATCGCTCGAAGAGTACTTTCGGCGCGAACGGCAGTGCACCGTGCATCAGGAAATCCTGCGCCATAAACTCGATGTCGCAAAAGCACTGCTGGCGAAGCGCGATGCGTCGAGTGCGGAAGTGGCGATCCGTTGCGGCTTCACGTCGCTGCAATACATGTACGCGGTGTTTCGCCGTGAACTCGGCTGTACGCCGCGCGAATACCAGGAGCAGGCGAATTCGACGTCCGCGCCAGGCTGAGCATGCCTATTCTCTTTTCTTCTCACTGACGACATGATCAGCATCGCACAACTTTCTTCCGAGCCGTGGGGCACATTGCGCGGCGGCGATTCCGTCCGACTCTTCACGCTGCGCAACGCGCACGGTATGAAAGTCGCCATCAGCGATCTGGGCGCGACGCTGGTCTCGTGGCATGCACCGGATCGCGCCGGCGTGCTCGGCGATATCCTGCTCGGCCACGACACGCCCGCCGAATATGTGGCGGCCACCACTTACATGGGCGGCCTGATAGGCCGCTGGGCGAACCGGATTGCCGATGCGCGTTTCACGCTCGACGGCATCGAGTACACGCTCGACCGCAACGAAGGCGCGAACCTGCTGCATGGCGGCACGGTGGGGTTTCATCGCGCGCTGTGGGACGTGAGCGAGGACAACGGTGCGTTGCTCATGCGACTGGAGTCGCCCGAAGGCGATGCCGGTTTTCCGGGCAACGTGACCACGCAAGTGCGCTACTCGCTCGACGACGACGGCACGCTGACCATCGCCTATGAAGCGATCACCGACGCCGCGACGCCGCTCAATCTGACGAGCCATCCGTACTTCAACCTCACGGGCCGGCCGGGTGCCGACATTCGCGGCCACGTGTTGTCGATCGATGCGGACCGCTTCTTTGAGGTCGACGCCGCTATGATTCCGTCCAAGCTGGCGGAAGTGGCAGGCAATGCCTTCGATTTTCGGCAGAGCGCGCCGATCGGCGCGCGGCTCGACTGGCCACACGCGCAGTTGGCGACGGCCGGTGGCTTCGACCACTGCTACGTGCTGCGCGATGCCCCCGACGCCGGCACGAACGGTGCCACCCCGCCGATGCGCCAGGTTGCCTGCGCCTACGATCCCGGCAGTGGACGCGAATTGACCGTCTCGACCGATCAACGCGGCTTACAGTTTTACAGCGGCAACTGGTTAAAGGGCGACTCAGGACGCGGCGGCATTGCGTATCAAGCGCACGCCGGTTTGTGCCTCGAAGCGGGGGGCTTTCCAAACCAGGTCAATATGGCTGAGCAGGACGAGGTGATCGTGCGGGCCGGCAGCACGTATCGGCAGGTGACCGCGTATCGAGTCGATGTTCGCCAAGGCGTGTAGCGCGATTCTTCATATATTACGGACCACATTACATCAGGCCGACTTATTGTTTGTAGCAACACTGAATTACCGTATCAGTGGTTTCCCCTAGACGACTACCTTCCTAGAATCCGTGGATGGTGCCAAAGATTGCTGCGGCGCCCCATAAAGTATTCTCGGAGGGAAGCATCATGAAATCGCTTATCAAAGCCGTGGCGCTAGTTGTGGTCTTCGCAGCGCCGGTGGCATCGTTCGCACAATCCGAGCAACCGGTCACGCGCGCCGAGGTCAAGGCGCAATTGAAGCAGATCGAACAGGCCGGCTATAACCCCGCGGTCGCAACCGACTCCACCTACCCCGCTGACATTCAGGCGGCCGAAGCTCGCGTCGCCGCACAGAACAATGCAGCGACGGGATATGGTCCATCCACCGCTGGCTCGTCGGAAACCGGCTCTGACGTTCCTGCCGGCAATCCGAATCTGCAAGGTCAGTAGTACGCACTCTGTTTTGGGCAATTCGATGCGAGCGCATGGTTCAGGCATGCGCTCGTATTCGTGCTTCGAATGCCTGGCCATGACAGCGCAATGTCAGAAAGTCCTTTGACGAAAATAATGGCTCGGCTGTCCTCGGGCGGCAGTTCGATGGTTCTCAGCATGCGTTCATGTGCATCGCGAGAACTTCTACTCAACGTCGCTTCGGGTTCTTATCCCGCTGCATGCGCAAAATATGCTGACACCGAACGTTGTTGCCCGGGCGCTTGACGGCGTGCCCCCGACGATTGATCTCGCCCTGGGATACAACAATGCGAATACAAATCCATTGCTCCTTCGGCTTTTATCTCGTGCCGACGAGTTGGTCGCAAACGTTCAAGACCAAAGCATCATCCGATACGCCGTCCAGGTAATGGGCTCGCGCTCGTTGCCCCTGCATGTTGTGCGGTAAGAGCCGTCGTCAACCATGCTCGCCTCGAGATCGAATGGCCGCTTTGCCGGACTGCGCCGCCGTCTGAATGTCAGAGTGGCACAAAACACGAGTGACCCTTCCTGGCCGACAACGCTCAGCGATCCTCAGGTATCACCTGCAACAGCGGTTCGGGCGTCAGCGCGATTTCTCCTGTAAAGGGCCGATCGTGGGAGAGGATGAGCAAAACGGTTGTGGCGAGTGCCGCCGAAAACAGACCGATTGCCACGGCGGATGTCAGCCGGTTGTCGCAATGAACGAACGCGATGGCGAACAGCAGGCACACCGCCAGAAAGGCCAAGCATAACCATTTGATACCATTCACTTCGCTGCGACTGATCAGGATACGCTCGCGACGCACTTCGAGAGCATGCTGCAGGGACGCCGCGACCTCGCGCTGCGCCGTCTGCTGTCCGGGCGTAACGACTGGTAGGGATAGCGTGAACTTCAGTGCGTTGTTCAGCGTGGGAGGACTAATGTTAAGTGTAACGGCTCCCTTCGCCACCAGCGGCCATTCAGTCGTCGCGGTGTACTGGATGTAGTCTCGGACCATCCTTCGCAGTTCGGTCTGGGCTTCATTTGGCAAAACGGCAGACATGACAACGACCGATCGCAACGCACTCGCTTCAGTGGCGACCGCGATATTGGCGCGCGCCGTATCGTTCCAGACCTGCGAGGCCGTGAAGACGATAAATAAGCCGAATATGATACCGAGTGGCGAAAGCAGACCGGGAGAAATTGCCTTGAATGATCGCCCATATCGACCGGCAGCAAGCCATCCGGTGACGACATGGATGGTCGCGCCCGCGAGAAATATCGCACCGAAAGTGACCAGTGCCATCAACCATAACGGCAGCTCGTGTACCCATGTACTCATGATTGTGGTTGCGCATTGCGCAGTCTGAACGGGATATTCCTGGTGGGTCGGGGAGTCCAAACCCCCCAACCAGACCACGAAGCTCCATCGGTAGTCTGTGCGCTCGACCACGTTGCGTCGTGATGGCCGAATTGCCGCTCCGGTCACGCTCTGGTTGTCTTTAATTCTGCCGCTGGTAGATTGTTACCGATTTGCTTATGGCCGTCGAAGGGCTGCTTCTGGCCGATAGTACTCGCACGACATCAGGCGAGATAGCGGCCGGTTACGGCGCGCTAGATCTCGGTCTGCTCTGAGATCTCGAGTGCATCGTCGACCTCTATGCCAAGGTATCGCACGGTACTTTCCAGCTTGGAATGACCAACACCTGACTACCGTGCATGACATCGCGCACACGGAAATTGACGAGATCACAGCCGCGCAGCTTGCTGTCATTGCGACGTTGAACAGCGCCAGATCGCGAACCGAATGGGCATTCTGGAGATGAATCCGGATTGTCCAGATTTCTTTCGGCTTCAGCGGTGGCTTTTGGCCGATTAACTTGCCTTTGTTCCAAGGCTCCCGAGTTTGCCTGGTTGCCATGGAGGACTCCAATTGATTGACCGGAGTCTGATTTTGTTCTGGCCGCGGAGGATCACCTCCGCCTTGTGCGCACGTCGGATGCTTGCTACAAGCCAGGAGCCGTCACTCACCGTTTGTTCGCTGGCCCAGCAGCCGGAACGCCCGGCGCGCCAGTGCCCGCCTCGCTTTGCGGCCGGTGGGCGCCGCAAAGAGCAAGCGGCTCTTCACTCGTGCGGCCAGAAAAGAGACAGCCCTGTGCGTCCGGTGGGCTATCATGCCTATCCTCTCCGAAGTAGCTCCTTATGATTTCCGTCCGTAATGTCACGCTGCGCCGTGGCGTCAATGTCGTACTCGACCGCGCGTCCGTCACCTTCACCCCTGGCGAAAAGATTGGCCTTGTCGGCCGCAATGGCGCCGGCAAGTCATCCTTCTTCGGCCTTCTCAACGGCACGCTGCACGAAGACGGCGGCGAGTTCTCGATTCCCGCTGCATGGAAGATGGGCCAGGTCGCGCAGGAGATGCCGGAGACCGAGCAGAGCGCGACCGACTTCGTAATCGAGGGTGACACCGTACTACTGGCCGCGCAGGCCGAAGTAGCCGCCGCTGAGGCCAGCGACGACGGCATGCGCATGGCGCACGCCTACATGGCCCTGCACGACGCCGGTGCACATGATGCCCCCGCACGTGCCCAAGCGCTGATCCTGGGCCTTGGCTTCAGTGCCGCGCAGCTTAGCCAGCCGGTCAACAGTTTCTCCGGCGGCTGGCGCATGCGACTGCAGCTGGCGCGCGCGCTCATGTGCCCGTCCGACTTGCTGTTGCTCGACGAGCCGACCAATCACCTGGACCTCGACGCGCTGGTCTGGCTGGAAGCGTGGCTCAAGCGCTATCCAGGAACCTTGGTAGTGATTAGCCACGATCGCGAATTCCTCGACGCGTTGACGCAGGTGACGGTGCACGTCGACAACGCCAAGTTGGTGCGTTATGGCGGCAACTACAGCAAGTTCGAAGACATGCGCGCTGAGCAACTGGTGTTGCAGCAGGCCGCGATGGCGAGGCAGACCGATAAGATCGCTCACCTGCAGAAATTCATCGACCGTTTCAAGGCCAAGGCCTCGAAGGCGAAGCAGGCGCAGAGCCGGGTCAAGGCGCTCGAACGCATGGAGAAGATCGCACCGGTGCTTGCCGACGCAGAGTTCAACTTCGAGTTCAAGGAGCCGCTCAACGTCCCGAACCCGCTGCTGTCGATGCTGGACGCGAGCTTCGGCTACGCGGCGCCGACCGGCGCACCGCCGGGCACGCCGCCGACGGTCATCGTGCGGGGCATCAACCGATCCGTGCTGGCCGGGCAGCGCATCGGCATTCTCGGTGCCAACGGCCAGGGCAAGTCCACTCTGGTGAAGACGGTGGCGCACGAACTGGCGCCGATTGCCGGCGAAATCAGCGAGGGCAAAGGCCTGAACATCGGCTACTTCGCACAGCAGGAACTCGACGTGCTGCGTCCCCTCGACACGCCGATGGAACACATGATCCGCCTTGCCAAGGACACGCCGGCGCACATGCGTGCGCCCGGCCAGAGTGGCACCGAACAATCGCTTCGCACTTTCCTCGGCACCTTCAACTTCAGTGGGGACATGGTCCATCAGGCGGTGAGCACGATGAGCGGCGGCGAAAAGGCGCGGCTCGTGCTGTGCATGATCGTGTGGCAGCGCCCCAACCTGCTGCTGCTCGACGAGCCTACCAACCACCTCGACCTGGCCACACGCGAAGCGCTAGGCATGGCACTCAACGAATTCGAAGGCACGGTGATGCTGGTCAGTCACGACCGGTCCCTGCTGCGCGCGGTATGCGACGAGTTCTGGCTCGTTACCGAGGGTGGCGTCGAGCCCTTCGACGGCGATCTGGACGATTACCAGCAGTTCCTGCGCGACGAAGCCCGTCGCATGCGCGAGCAGGCTGCCGGGGAGCAGAAGATCATCGCCTGAGTTAACCCCGTGGCAGTTCCAGTTTGGAAGCTGCCATAGCCCTCGCATCGAGTCGAAGGGCCGCTTAAGGTCGGGAGTGTGAGTTCACTGATGCAGGATGATGCCACCGGGTTGCTCGATGCCGCCATCGTCGGCAATCAGCCACATTGCTGACGTAGAACCCAGCCCGTCCCAATGACGGCCTAGGCCGATAACTTGTTCCTCGAATCAAGCGTCGACAACAGGTCATGATCTGTGCGACTCCAGCCCCTGAGTCACCACCTTCATTGTCGAAACGTGCTACTCCTATTTCAGCGATACCGAGCAACCAAAGCACGGTAACGTACATCATCCCTCAAGCCGCTCAACTCCGGGGCGCTGTCGAGAAAAGCAAACCCTCGATAACCTGACTTGAACGCATCGCTAAGCCGACTAATGGCGGCATCGTAGTCCCCGTCGTGTGCTGCGGCGAACGCGAGCTTGGCCAGCGCGACCCCGCCTCCAGTCACGACTTTGTCCATGCCCACAGAAGGCGAAACCGTCGGCTCACCAACGCGATAACGCTGAGCAGCAGATATAACTTCAGGAGGTTCGGCGTTCACGTTTTTCGGTTCACTCCTCCTTACTTCCATGTCTGCCGACTGCTTACTCAATACCGGAGCTTGCGTCGCGGGGCCGAGCCCATTTGCCGAAGTCTCTGCAGCGTTAGTCGGTAACGCCGATGCGTGAACGTCCTCGACGACGCGACGATAGTATACGGGCCCAACGAGAGGTATCTTCAGATACATCCGGTCAGGGCCATCGAAGTAAAACGTAAATCCGACCCCGTACGACAAATCGATCGTCACAGCATCCTTCTTTCCCTCAATACCTTTGATCGGAAGGCTTGCCCCGTATCGGGACTTACGATCTGCGTGTTCGACACAACGATATCAAGGCCAACCGGCAACTGCACGCTATCGAAAGCAACGCGTTCAGCGTGCCAGTGGCCGATGATCGACGGCCCAACGGATTTCGAACATCCGCAGACAATCGCTAACGCCGCGCACAGCGCGGCGGCTCGCCGATAGCTAGAGATGTTCACGTCGTCGTACGATACTTTTTGATCAACGCCGTGAAGCGCGGGTCGTTCCGGATAGCGTCGAGATCGGGGTCCTTCTGCATCTCGTCGAAGTACGAGAACCCGTTCAGAAAACTGGCTTCCAGTTCCTTGAATGCGTCGTCGGTACGGCCCTGCTTCAGCCTCAGCACCGCCATGTTGTAGTAGACCAGCGACTGCTTCGGATCGCGAGCCGCGGCATCGCTCAGTTCTTTCTCGGCATCATCGAGCTTTCCCTGAGACATCTGTGCAATGGCGGCCTTGACCATCTCCTTGGCAGCCACCTGGTTGCTGGCCGACTCGGCGCCCGACGCGTCTCCGTTCGAGAGCTTCGCATCACTATCTTTGCGTTGGGCAGTGATAGTCGCCCACGTCAGCGAGCCCCTGAGCGAAGGCCTGCAGGGCCTGCTGTGCGGCCTGCTCGCTCGCGGTATCGTAGATCTGGCGCAACGCCGTGGCGACAGCCTTGCGAACCTTGTAGCTGGCGTGCTCCAGACTGCTACGGATCAGGTGCACGATGCAGGTCTGCACGCTTGTGCGGGGATTAGCTGCGTCGATCGCCTCGGCCAGTCCCTTCAAGCCGTCGACCACGGCAATCAGGATGTCCTGGCATCCGCGCGTCTTCAGTTCGTTGAACACCTTGAACCAGAACTTCGCGCCCACCGCAAAACTGTCCTTGGTTGATGATCGCTAAGACGTGGGCTTGCCCCACAATAAAATTTGATGGTCCCGCCGACGCAGTCGTATCGCCCAGCAAACCAACTCTAACTCTAGTTTTCGGGTCTGGGAAATAAGGCTTGCCAGGCAATTGTCGTTCTGTCTCCGGGCGAATCGTTTCACGGAAAAGTGCGTCCGCCATCATTTTTGTTACCATTGCCGCTCAATCCGAACGAGCACCATGGCAAACGGCAACAAGACCTTCTATCTCCCCTGGATCGACGGCCTCAGGGCAGTCGCTGCTTTGTCAGTCGTCGTGCATCACAGCGATCTTCTGGCGGAGCCGTCGATAGCTGCGTTCAGGAATTTCCTCGGGTGGTTCGGGGTTGATCTGTTCCTTGTGCTAAGTGCGTTTCTTCTGTCACGCCTTCTGCTTATCGAACGAGAAACGACGGGCGACGTCAGCATCCTCAACTTCTATATTCGTCGGGCCTTGCGCATCTGGCCGCTCTATCTGTCATTCGTCACACTCGCACTGCTTTGGGGGCTGATTTGGGGCGATCAAGGCACTATGCAGCTGTTCGGCTGGTACGTGTCCCATCTGACCTTTACCCAGAACATCGAGGCGGCGTATCACGGATATACGCCGTTTCCGTTCTCGTCGCATTTGTGGACGATCGCGCTCGAAGAGCAGGCTTATTTGCTGATCCCCATCGCAACTGCAACGTACTTTTCGCGTGGTCACGTGCGAGGCTTGAAAATGGCGCTCGCTGCGGCGGCGGTAGGCTTTATGTTGATGCGTCTCGGTGTCGTGCTGATCGGTCGTAGTCATCCATTCGTATGGGTCTCACCGCTGAGAGCCGACACGTTTCTGTTCGGGATATTCATGGGCCTCGGCACTTCAGTCGGCGCATCGATGGATTTGCGGACGCGCAAGTCATTGCTTTCTGCTACTGCCGCTTTGCTGATACTCTCGGCGCTCGTATGGATGGGGCCGCCCGGTATCTCGCGAGTCTGCGAGGTAATTGGTTATCCCGTCATGGCGTTCGCGTGCTGTCTGATTGTCTACGCGGTCTCGATGTCATCGAAGCTGCGGGCAGCGTTCGGTTGCCGCCCCACGCGGCACCTAGGAAAGATTTCGTACGGGATCTATGTGTTCCACATTTGTGCACTGACAGAGACCGCTAAAGTCCTGGATCAGTTCGAAGTGCACAACCGGTTCTCGAGATTCGCTGTCGCCGCCGTGGCCAACGTCTTGCTCGCGGACGTTTCGTATAGGCTTCTCGAGCGTCCTTTCCTGCTCTTGAAGAACCGTTTCACATCGGTACAGAGCCGCTCCGCCTGAAGTCGCCGGATAGACACCCGCCTGCATATGCTGACTCAGGCGAACGGGCGTCATGGTTGGCATGGTGGGCGGCTTAGGCTGAAATACTAGCGTTCCCTTGCGTGGCCCTAGCACATTCATTCGTGTCAACGCTGGCGCAAAAACAACTCTGCGGTGGAGCTTCCGTAATCCCGTGCAGTGGACGCGTCCACTCTGCCAGCGGGCCGATACTGAGGGAGCTCCCGCATTGCTTGCGCGACGGCCGAGCTGCCAGGCAAGTCTCTCTGAGTCGCTACGACCACATCCGCAGGACAATTTTCGATGGCTCGTTTAACTGCTTTCTCGTCGAACCGCAGCGTGACAGCCGTAACGGTCAGATTACTGACGCCGTAACACGGTGGGCGGAGACCGGTAAGGGGATACAGTATCAGCATCGCAGCGCTCGAACTCAGCGTGGCGTTGGCAGGAGCAACGCGTTTGATCTCATCGGCCAAGAGCAGATAGTTGCTATTCGGAATCGACTCGTCGGCCCAATATTTCCCGTGCGTCTCCTTGAGCGCGGGGTAGGTAAGTCCCCAAAAGATGCTGCGTTGAAAGTTGAGTTGAGGCCATACGAGCAGTAAGGAGACGCCAATGCACAAGCAGCTACAAATGAGCTTTTGCGCCCGGCCAGCAAACTGGCAAGTGCTCCAACCCAAGCTCGTAATGCCGCACAGGCCGATCAGCGACCACGAGAAATGATAAGGAAAACCCAGCTTCGCGAGCGGTTCAACGAAGGGGATCAAGGTAACAGCGGCCCAAAAAGCGAAAGGCTTCAGATATTCCGTCGTTCTGCCGCGAATCGACGCGATGACGAGGCATGCCGTTGCCGCAAGACTTATAACCAGCCCCGCGGCAGCTGCCTGCGCAGCGAGTTGCCCGCTCGACGTGAAGAGTTTCCATCGCATATCGCCGAACGCTACATAAACGGCGCCACTGTCAACGTAACCCGCTATAAAGCTGGATACGCCGCCGGTGCCTCGCAGGGCGATTGCCAGGATGAGTATGAGTGATCCAGCCGCCAGCCCGCCTGCAACGTAGTACGTCAACCCGCGAGTACCCCGCTCCGCGAAAATGGAAACCGCCCCTAACACGGCGAAGAGAAGTAGCGTTTCTCGCAAAAGTACGCCGAGCGCGACGAGTACGCCCATGGCAAAGAACCTGGACGGACTGGCTTGCTGTTCGGACAAGAACAGGATCACCGCATAGAGCAACGGGCACAGCGCTATGAAGAAGCTGTTCTTGAACCCATACTGGATGAAACTCGGGTGGTTCAGCAGCACAAAGAACAGCGCGGTGATGAGCGCGCTCGCTGTCAGGCTTCCACTCAAGCGTGCTGATATTCGTAGCATCAAGACAGCGGCTAGCGCGTCCGGAACGACATCAATCAGTCGTAAAGCAAAAATGGGATTGACCTTCAGCGAGTAGACGAAAGACGTCATTAACGGGTAGAGCATCAACATGCCGTCATTCGGAAGACGTAGGTCTTGCGATAGCCGGTCATGGATAATCAGCGCGTAGTACGCGTAGATGCCTTCGTCCGTGGATGGATAGCCACCGACTACCGCCAGCCGCAGCACAACAACGACGAGCACGACGAACAAAGCGGCGGCGATTAGCCCTACGCGGTGGTTGTGCGCGCCTGACGTTGGCTCTGATCTCAGTGTTACGCTGCGGTACATTCAGTCAATCCTGCTTTGACGCTAGATCGTTCATCAGGGCGAGATAGTCATCGTAGTCCCGGATATAGTCCGCTTCATTGTACATATCGGACGCAAGAATCAGCGCTACCGAACCAGGATCGAAATTGACCTCCGCTGCCCAAATCAACGGTGGAACGTGCAAGCCCTTCCACGGCCGATTCAAATGGATGCGCGTGCGGTTCTTGCCATCGTCGACCTCGACGTCGAAGCTGCCCGAGAGGCAGATGATTAACTGATTCAGCGTATGGTGCGCGTGTGCGCCCCGGCTTTCTTCAGTGGGAACGTCGTATAGGTAGAAAACACGTTGGATCGCGAATGGAACATGTTTATCGCTTTCAATAAACGTGAGATTACCTCGCGGATCGGTGATCTTCGGCAACTCGTAGAGCTTGCAGTCGGAAATGGCAGGCATAGTATTCATGGGCCTATTCACGGAAGATTGCGCGGGTGAGAATGAACATCGCAGGAATGGTCACACAAACGACGATGAGTGGCGCGACCTGCGCCGGAACGTGCAGTACATGTACGCATAGCCTCAATACGCCTAGTCCGATCGCATAGTTGATCAGATAAGCCACCGGATATGCCGCTGCGGTTCGCACGCTCAGATCTTTTTTGAATACCCATTTAGCACTTAGTAGGTAACCCAGCGCGATACCAACCACGTACGTGACTGTGTAGGCCCATGTATAGGGAAGGAACTTCAGCAACAGCAGGTAAAGGAGGTAGGTGGCAAGCGTGTTGACAGCGCCCGAAACCAGGAATCGCTTGAACCTCATCTTCACCAGACCTGCTCGATGACCGTCTCCGGGCGCCGGTTCGTTTCTTCGAAGATCCGCCACAAGTACTCACCGATCAAGCCGAGCATGACAATCACGAGTCCCAGCATGAATGAAATCAGAGAGACAATCGTTGCAAATCCGGGAACGGAAATGTTGTGAAGGAATGCGTTGATCACGACGATGAGCCCGTAAACGAAACTGCACACTGAGATCACAGCGCCGATGCCCGAAATCACCCGGATTGGCGTGATTGAGAAACCCAGCATGATGTCGAGAAACGCTGAAAATTTCTTGGCAAACGTCCAACCGGACTTCCCGTGGCGACGCGCCGGACGATGATAGGTGATCACGCTCGGCTCGTAGCCCAGCCAATAAGCGAGGAGCGGCGTGAAAACTGATTTCGAACTGTTCAGAAGGTGAGGCAACAGCGCTTTGTCCATCAGCGCCATGTCGTACCCGCCGTAGGGGTAGTCGCGAATGACCAGCGCCCGCAGCAATTTATAGTGAATACGCGAGAAGAACTTAGACACGACCGGATCATCTCGGGTTACGCGCTCGCAAATAACAAATTTGGAACCAGCCAGCCACCGGTCGACCATCTCATTGATCAGCCCGGGCGGATCCTGCAGATCGGCGGCAACAATGATGAATGCGTCACCCGTCACGAAGCGGAAACCCGTCTTCGAACAGTGCACCGCTCCGAAGTTACGAGTCAACTTGACGACGGTGGTGGCCGGCCGGGTGTTCTTGAATTCCAGTAACAGTTCGAGGGAATTATCCTTTGAGCCGTCATCGACGAAGATAAGCTCAAGCAGGATATCGCGGGCGAGCAGACCCTGTTCGAGCGCGACGAGCTGCGCAAATAGGTCGGGCAGGCTTCCGGCATTGAAATACACCGGAACGATCAAGGATATTTTTTTCTGACTCACAGTCTCAAATCGCCAATTCGTAATATTCGTGGGCTACACCGCCGCCGCCAAATTCGGACTTGAACCGGAACAGTCCGTCGTTCAGTACCTGGCCTGCAGATTCATTACTCGTGCCAAAGTCGAAATACCGTGCTCCACTAGCGCGGGCTTCTTCTATCGCGGCGCCGAATACCGCGTCGAGCGCGCTAACCTGATTGCCGCTCTCATTGGACGCGATGTATTGAGCGTGCCACACGTTCCTCGAGCAGAACAAAAGGACGCCCGCGATCACTTTTTCATCCATAACGGCACATCGAAGCTGAATCTCGTCGGAAAAGCGCGACGCCAGCAGAGCGATTTCGTCGACTGTGTGAACCGGAACAGCCTCGTGGCGGCGCGCGAGCGTTTCGGTCAGAACCGCCCAGAATGCGGGCAGGTCATCGATAGCCGCGCGCAACGAGACGGTCTTGCACGCCTTACGCCTCGCACGCTTTCGACGCTCGCTGACGGGCCGCTGGTGCTGTAGATCGATCGTGCAGGACAGATCGCATCGAACGCGCTGCGCACCATGACGGAAAAGCGCATACACGTCGTCTTGCGAGGGAACCCGCGCGTAGATAAACGGGACCACTTTGTAGACCAGTTTGCGGATACCACGGTTGCGATAGTGATCCTTCAACGCGCCGATCGCGTCGATCATTCGCTGACCGTGAAGCCATCCGGCATGTGCAATGCCGCCGTATGTTGCGCCCGGATGACTCACGACGATGTCCGAATCGCCGGCCGCCTTCGCCGCTGGAAACAGACCCACCAAACGCCCCTCGTTCATTAGCAGGACGGAAGCGTCTTCGAAGCGTGCACCGTGGTATGACAGAAAGCGTCGCGTGTGCAACAGCGTTGCATTGTCGCATTCGCGACACCAGTCGTCCCATGCTTGTGCGTGTTCAGCGCTGTAGTCGACGATATTGATGTTCACTTGATCAGTTCCGCGACACCGAAGCCCGTCCCGCCGAAGTCGTTGCCGTTGTAAAAGCAGAAAGTTTTGTCGCCGGCATTGACCACCGCCGAGTATTCAACCGTCTCGTTGTCCCAGCCGGACCCGGAAACGTCCAGTCCCAGCTGTTCGTCCAGCCGCGTCCAGTGCCGGCCATCGGGCGATTCTGCATAGCCCATCCGATAACCCAATGGCTGCTTCTTCCTGATGCTATAGAACATCTGGTAGCCGTCATGCTTCCTGACAACGTAGGGCCGACCAATCCCATGTTCGACATCGCGATTCAGTTCAAAGACGCGACTGCCCTCGTCGGGCCAAATGATCCCGTCCGCGGACTCCAGATAGTGGAGGTTGTAGACCGGCATGGCTTTTCCTTCCAGCGTCTCCCATTCGCTTCCTGCGATGTACCACATCCGGTAGACGCCGCCTTCAGCCATGACAAAGGGACCACATCGAAAATGCAGCTCATGCGGCGATCTTTCCAGAACCGGCGTAGCTCGAAGACGTTGGAACGTCTCGCCGCCATCGTGACTGATGGCAAGTCCAGTCAACAAGCGGTAGCGGATTTGATGGCAAATCTCAAAGCCGACGTAGTACATCGCCAACGTGCCGTCCGGACGCGCGAGCACGCATGTCTGGAATACACCATTGTCGTCAAAGGCACCCGGTACGCCAACGTCGAGGACAGGGTCTGGCGATACACGGAGCACGCGCGTTGGATCGCCGGCGTCAACGTCGACGAAGCCAATGCGGCCAATACCTTTTTCGTCACGCCCCTGCACGTAGAGGCGCAATGTGCCGTCGTCCAGAAACAGCGGCGTCGGACACGATGCATGGGATCGGGCCCACCAAAGGTCACCGGTCGGGCACCAGACGACGCCCAGCTTTCTCCATTCCATTTTTAGTCCGCGCGTACTTTGAAGAAGCGGCGAGCGCTTACTCTTGCGGGTTCGCTTTTGACACCGCCGTAGAGCTTGTCAGGTTCCGTGTCACTCGAGATCGAAACGCCGGGTCCGATCCAATTGCTTTCGCCAATGTTGACGTTATTGCTGACCGTCGAGTTGACCCCCATGAAGGTATGGCGCCCTATCGTACAAAACCCGGAAATCACGACTTGCGACGAGATGAAGCAGTGACTGTCCACCTTCGTATGATGCCCGATGTGATTGCCGCTCCAGAGCACGACATTGTCCTCAATACGGACAAACGGCTGGACGGTATTGTTCTCGAAGATAAAGCAATGTTCGCCGATCGACGCGTTTGGCCACACGAACGCTTTCGAACTGATATAGCTTGCGGGCTTGTAGCCTTTCGCCTTGCACGTTTCATAAAGGCGCGCACGCAGCCGGTTCAGTTGCGAATAGACAATTGCCGCATAGAAGTCGACCCGCTCGGGCGGATAAAGCTCTTCGAGCCGCTCCAGCGGCACCACCGGCAAATCGAACAGGTGGTCGCGCGTCATGAATTCCGATTCGACGGCGAAAGCGACCACGTTGTACTCCGAGTCGTGCGTGAAGTACTCGTACGCAACTTCGGCGAATGCACTGTCGCCAACGATAACCAGGTCTCGGGTCTTTTCCATTTGCGTCGCTTTTACGGTCGTTGGATCAAGATGTCTTCGCGGCGATTCGCCATGGGCAACGCTCGCCCTTGCGGCAGCACGTAGGCATCGAACCCAGCGGATCGCGCCCGCTCAAGAATCGAGAAGACGACGGAGTCATCGATCTGGTCATGCTCGATCTGATTGAAGCTTACGACCGGATCGTCGGCGGTGCGCATGAACTCCTTGTGGAAACGGACGCCCGTTTCGCTGGAGAAGAAACGTTTGCGCTTGGATACATTCGGTATGTCGCCAATCAACATCTGCCCTCCCGGCGCCAGCAAGGACAGCGAATCGTCGAGGAAACGGAAGAACGGTGCCTCCAGCACGATGTATTGCAGAACGCTATAGCAGAGAATGACATTTGCCGTCTCTCTGAGTCCGTCGATGACGCCAGGGCAATCGGGGTAGCGCGCTGCAACCTTCGTGATGAATGGCCGATCGTCCAGTTGCTGCAACATTTCCTCGCTATCCACCAAAGTGAGCAAATGGCCGTTCTTCTCGCAAAGGCCGATCAGCATGCCCGGAAGATCGCTGCATCCAGGGCCGATGTCGAGCACGTTCTGTTTCGGAAGTTGCAGGTTGTCCAGTTTGCCGACGATGTCCGCGAAAATGTGACTCTCGAAACCTTGACGATAGTCGTCCGGAAATCCGATCCGCTCGTATTTCGACAACGAGTCGTCGCTCGCGAGCCGCCGGAAATCGTCGAAGCCGATCTGCGATGTTCGGTTCTTTGGTTGATTCATTGCGCGGACTCACGTGCGAAATAAGCACAAACGGATTCGATGACACGATCCACCTGCGCCTCGGTCATTCCCGGGAAGCACGGCAACGTGACGATCTCGGCCGCGCTCTGTTCCGTCACCGGCAAATGTTGACGGGGTGAAGCGGACCGGCTTCTGTAAGCGGTCTGCCAATGATCGGGAATCGGATAATGCACTTCCGTTGCGATCTGCTGTTCGCCAAGATACGCGCGAAACGAATCGCGGTCGCGCACGCGGATGACGTAGAGATGGGCAACGTAATCCGCATCCACCGATGAAGCGATCCTGGCCGGTAGATCTTTGAAGGCGGCGTTGTATCGCCGCGCCACGGCTTTACGTTGCGAATTCCAGTCGTTCAGGTGCGGCAACTTCTCGCGCAGGATCGCCGCCTGCACTTCGTCCATACGGCTATTTCGGCCGCCCGCCAGCTCTACACTGTATTTGGCGTTCCAGCCGTACTGACGCAGCATCTTCAGCTTCTGTGCGATCACCGGGTCCGAACATACGGCTGCACCGCCGTCACCTAGTGCGCCCAGGTTCTTGGTCGGATAAAAACTGAAACAGCCAATGGCGCCAAAGCTTCCCGCAATACGCCCCGCGCGCATTGCGCCATGAGCTTGCGCACAATCTTCGATGACAGGAACGCCGGCTTGTGCGGCAATCGCTACGAGTTCTTCGATAGCGGCGAGTTGTCCGTACAGATGCGTAACGAGAATCGCCTTGGGCTTCTCGCGCGAAAGCAGGTCGCGAAGGGCGGCCGGCGACATGTTCAGCGACGAAGCATCGACGTCGACGTAAAGGGCGCGCGCTCCAATCGCATTGACCGCCGTGCTGCCGTAAAAACCCGCGTTTGCCACGAGCGCCACGGAATCGTTGGACGTTACATCTAGAGCCCGCAACGCGAGTTCCAGCGAGTCGGTTCCATTAGCAAGTGCAACGCAGGTATCGACGCCGATATACGCGGCGAACTCCCGCTCGAAGTTTGTCACTTCATTGCCGAGGATGAACCAGTGACTGTTCGCCACGCGGTTGAACGCACCAGCCAAATCGATGCCGCGATTCGAGGCTTCAATGGAAAACAGAGGGACCTTGCCGACCATAGCGCGCGTACCTCCGCAATGTGATTTACGCCATCACACGCGAGCGGTGCGATGACTTTGATTAAGTTGTTACCGTGTGAAGTGTGCCCGAATCAGATCCGAGAAGGTGACGACGGCAAACGCCTATCATAACTCATGGCGAATGTCGATGTCACGTTTGAAAGGTATTGGGCAGACGCTGGGGAGACGGGTCGTGAGCTTAGATTTCGATGTCACGCGACAGCGAGATAGGATGCGCCGCGCGATCACGATCCAACCCCGAGTCGGACGGCGGATGGAAATTGCTGCGCGGCACACAGCGCGACGGCAAGCGAGGCCGCAGCATATCAGATACTGACAAGGGGACGATCGCCCGAATCAACCGCGAGCAACTTTTATCAAGTGCCGGCAGAACGCGGCATGCTTTGATGCGGAAAAAACTCCTTCTAACTCCTCTCGCGCTCATCGGGCATATGCCGCCGCATAAAAACGTCGATGCCATCCACGCGCGACGAGGCAAACGCCCTAACCACCACGACACCAACGATACCCAAAACAACCACCACGGCCGGAATCTCGAACAAGGTCATATCCACGACAAACCTCCTCATAAACCAGGAGTAGCCACGTCGTACTGCATCGTCGCGGCTACCACTCACACTCCCAGTCTACGAAGGCGGACCTCAGCCACCAAACGAGCATTTTTCATCGATATGTGAGAAATATTTGCAGTAGCGCCGCCCCGGCGCCACCGCCTTCTCAGTGCCGCTCAGGAAAGCGCAACTTCGAATGATTGCGACCATAAGAAATATAAATGGTCATCCCGATCACAAGCCACACGACAAGCCGCACCCACGTGACGAGCGGCAGCCCGGCCATCAGCAACAGACAAAACAGGATCCCCAGAACCGGCACGATCGGTACACCAGGAACCCGGAACGGGCGTGTAGCATCAGAGTCACTGCGCCGCAAATAGATCACAGCGCCGCACACAAGAATGAACGCGAACAAAGTGCCGATGCTAACCATCTCCCCCAACACGCTGATCGGAGTAAGCGCCGCCACGATCGCGACGACCGTGCCAATCAGAATCTGACTCAGATGAGGCGTCTGAAGACGCGGATGAACTCGTGCAAAAAGAGGCGGTAGCAAGCCGTCCGTCGACATCGTGAAGAAGATGCGGCTCTGCCCGTACAGCAGCACGAGGATCACAGTGGTCAGTCCTGTCAGCGCACCGATCTTGATCAGAATCGAGAACCAGTTCAGGCCAATCGCATCCACGCCCTTGGCGATCGGATCAGGAACATTCAGTTCAGCGTACGGTACGAGCCCAGTGAGGACACCCGCGACGAGGATGTACAAAATGGTGCAGATGATCAGCGACCCCAGAATGCCGATCGGCATGTCCCGTTGCGGTTTTTTCGCTTCCTGTGCGGCAGTGGAGACCGCATCGAATCCGATGAACGCGAAGAACACCACGGCCGAGCCACGCAGAATCCCGCTCATGCCGAAGTTGCCGAACTCGCCAGTATTCGCGGGAATAAACGGATGCCAGTTCGCCGGCTTGATGAAAAACACGCCGAGCGCGATAAAGGCCACCACCACGGTCAGCTTGACCGCCACCATGACGTTGTTGAGCCGTGCTGATTCCTTCGTACCGAGCACGAGCATGGTGGTGAGAATGGCGATGATCACGATCGCGGGCAAATTGATGATGCCTGTCGCGGTGGTGCCATCGGGTAGCTTGATGATGGTGCCGGGTGCGGTGGCTAGATCGGGCGGGATATTGATCCCCACGTTATGCAGCAAGCTCACGATATAACCGGACCACCCGACCGCGACAGTGGCGGCGCCCATCGCATATTCGAGGATCAAGTCCCAGCCGATGATCCACGCAAAAATTTCACCCAGCGTGGCATACGTGTAGGTGTAACTGCTGCCGCATACGGGCAACATCGCTGCCAGCTCCGAATAGCAGAGGCCGACGAACGCGCACGCAATGCCACCGAGTACGAATGACAGGATGATGCTCGGGCCGGCGAATTGCGCCGCGGCGGTGCCGGTCAGAACGAAGATGCCGGCGCCGATGATCGCGCCAATGCCCATCGCCGTGATGCTGGTTGCGCCGAGTGTTTTCGATAGTGCGTGGCCTTCTTCCGCGTCGGCGCTTCCTACAATATCGGCGACGGATTTTCGTGCCATGTAGCTCGTATCAGCCATGATGAGTCGTCCCGTTCAAATGGTGTTTGGGCACGAGCCGACTCGGTTTGCTTCGGCTCGCGGAGCACGACAAAAACATCTGTTACTGAAGACTAGCGGGTAAAGAAAAGAGAAATAGCAAATTCAGTGTATTCCGAATTAAAAGTAAAGTGAATATTTGATTCTCTCGCGCCTGCGGACGAGGCTTTTGTTCGCGTTCTTATGCAATCCTCAAATCTCCACGCGTGCCCCCAACTCAATCACTCGATTAGCCGGTAGCTTCAGATAAGCCGCAACGTTACCCACGTTATGCAACATGACTGAGAACAAACGCTCTCGCCACATCGCCATGCCGCTATCACGAGTGGGCACCAAGGTCGCACGGCTAAGGAAGTAGGAAGTCTCCGCCGGCTCGAATGTCAAACCTTGCGACTTACAAATTTCAAGCGCGCGCGGCAAGTCGACCTCGTCCATGAAACCATACGTGATCGTGACCTGGTAGCAGTCCGAATCTAGCGGCTGCACACTCACGCGCTCACTCGTAGGCACCCACGGTATCTCCTCATTGTTCACCGTCACGAAAACGACACGTTTGTGCAGCACGCGGTTATGCATCAAATTGTTGATCAACGAATGCGGCACGCCATCAGGATCGGGCGATAGAAAGATTGCCGTGCCACCGCATCGCATCGGCGAGTCCTTCAACAACGTGGCCAGATAGGGCTTGAGCGGCATCGTCCCGGCCCTCACGCGCGCTTCGGCACGCATCATCTCCCAGCCTCGTCCCCAGGTCGCCATGATCGTGTAGATGATCAGCCCGACGAGGAGCGGGAACCAGCCGCCCTGCATGAGTTTCAGCAGGTTCGCGGAGAAGAACGCCGCGTCGATCACGAAGAAAAAACCGGTCGCAAACACGCATAGCAGCCAGTTGTAATGCCACGCGTAGCGAATGACGAAGAACGTCAGGATCGTCGTAATCAGCATCGTGCCGGTGACAGCGATACCGTACGCGGAGCCGAGCGCCGTGGATGAACCGAAGCCGAGCACAGCCGCCACGACGGCGGCCAATAACGTCCAGTTGATGCCTGGCACGTAGATTTGCCCCATTTCCCTTTCCGACGTGTAGACGACATTCATGCGCGGCAGAAAGCCGAGTTGCATCGCCTGCTTCGTCATCGAATACGTGCCGGAGATAACGGCTTGCGACGCGATTACGGTCGCGATCGTCGAAAGCACGATCATAGGATACAGCGCCCATTGCGGAAACAGTTTGTAGAACGGATTTTGCAGCGCGCCCGGATCGGCAAGCAGCAACGCGCCCTGCCCCAGATAGTTCAACGCAAGCGCGGGAAACACGAGGCCGAACCACGTCAGCCGGATCGGCCTCGCGCCGAAATGTCCCATGTCCGCATAGAGCGCTTCCGCGCCGGTCAAGGACAGAACGACCGCACCCAAAGCAACGAACGCCAGCCACCGATGATGCAGGCAAAACGCCAGCCCCGCGAGCGGATTGAGCGCGACGAGAATCGCGGGCGCGCGCATCAGGTTAATGACGCCCACCACGGCAAGCACGATGAACCAGAGCACCATCACCGGTCCGAACACGATGCCGATACCGGCCGTTCCGCGCTTCTGCATCAGGAACAATGTGACCAGCGCAACCAGCGTTACGGGAATCACACAGGTCTTGAGAAACGGCGCGGCGACCTGAAGACCTTCGACCGCGCTCAACACCGAGATCGCCGGCGTGATCACACTGTCGCCGTAAAAGAGCGCGGCGCCCATGATGCCGACACCCAGCAACATATGGCGCAAGCGCGGCCGCGTGGCAACCGACGACGCAGCCAGCGCCAGCAGCGCCATGATCCCACCTTCGCCGTGATTGTTCGCGCGCAGAATCAACGTGACGTATTTGAGCGAGACGACGACGATCAGCGACCAGACGATCAGCGAGACAATGCCGACCACATTCAGCGCGTTGAGCGACAGTCCGTTGACTGGATCGAACACCGTCTGCAGCGTATAGAGTGGACTGGTGCCGATGTCGCCATACACCACACCCAATGCTGCAAGCGCGAGTGCGGGCATCGCCGGCCGCTGATGCCCGCGCCCGCCGGAATGGCCCGCATCGGGCGCGGCGGATACTGACTGGCTCATGTCTCGCTCCAGTTTCGCGTTCTCGCGGTGCAACAATTGGCATAGGCCGATGCACGTGCGGAACCGATTCATGCTTTTGTCAGGCCTCGTTTTTTTCGAGGAGTCGCCTGCGTCCCCACGCAACAGTCAGCGTCGCCGAAGCAACCTCCGTACGAGGAACGGGCGTCCCGTTGCCCTATCGCCGGACGCGCATTCGTATTGTTCTGATGTTTTGCGTACCTGCCTTCCGCGAACGTGACCTGTCTCTTTTCCTGAAGGACGGTGTGCCACTAATTCAACATATACCATCGGCCGATTGCCACGCTACTGATACATGAAGTGGCGACAGATTTATTTCGTCTCCACATACGCGAGGTGCGATCCGTATTACATAAAGCTTTCGATGTGATATGCTCGCCCCTGTCTTTGGGGAGTAGCCGGCTTCTACCCAGAAGCGCCTGCGTCAACATTCTCGGTCGCGCAGACCGTGGTGCAGGTAGCCCTTTGGTTGGCAAGACCATCGACACACCACGCGACCGGTCGGGCGCGGAGGTGTGTCGCGGTTTTCCGCCCGACCTCGAGCCCTCCTCTCATGAATCCTGTCGCAACGCTGTTCCTTGCTTTCGCCATGTCCACCGACGCCTTTGCGGCCGCAATCGGCAAAGGCGCCACGCTCAAACGTCCTCACTGGCGTGAGGCTGTCAGGACGGGACTCATCTTCGGCGTCATCGAAGCGCTGACACCCCTGGTCGGATGGTTCCTCGGCAAAGCTGCAGCGCAATACGTCTCCGCATGGGATCACTGGATCGCGTTTGCGCTGTTGTTGGTCCTCGGCGCCCGCATGGTTTTCAATAGCTTTGCCGCCAAGGAAATCGAGGCGGCGAAACCGTCGACTCATTCGTTCTGGTTGCTGGCGCTGACCGGCTTTGCCACGAGTATCGATGCCATGGCGGTCGGTGCGGGCCTCGCCTTCGTGGACGTCAACATCTATTCCACTGCCGCCGCGATCGGGCTCGCCACCATGACGATGGTCACGATCGGCGTGATGCTCGGCCGTGTCATCGGGCATGTGGCCGGCAGGCGTGCGGAGTTGGCGGGTGGCGTCGTGCTGATCGGTATTGGCAGCACTATCCTGGCTGAGCATCTGAAGATCATCGGCTAGACGGTGGTTGACGGCCGCCGGCTGCTCTCCACCTCTTGCGGCGCGATCGACGACTGGCGCGCGCGCCGCCTGTATCATGGCGGGCTTGCGTCCGACCTGAAGTCCGCGCAAACGCATCCACCCACGACAACCCAGAGGAAGATTGGCATGACGGCCGCAACGCAATTCGATCAGGTTTCCATTGTTAAACGAGCCAACGTCTACTTCGACGGCAAGTGTGTCTCGCACACCGTTCTCTTTGCCGACGGTACGCGCAAAACGCTTGGCGTGATCCTGCCCGGCGCGCTGAACTTCGGCACTGATGCGCCGGAACTCATGGAAGTGCAGGCCGGCCAATGCCGCATCCGCCTCGAAGGCAGTGACGAGTGGAAGACGTATGGTGCGGGCGAGTCGTTTTCGGTGCCCGGGAAAAGCCGCTTCGATATCGACGTGATCGAAACACTCGACTACGTCTGCAGCTATCTGTAAAACGTGTCGCGTCGTACGACATTGGTACGGCGCGCGCATTCAAACGTGTGATTGATGATCGCCGGTTGGGCACGAGCTACAACCCAACCGACGAAGAGACGATTCCGAATCGAAGTTTCCGTTGAGATCAACGGCGCTTCATCTTGATCACTCGCGAAATCTGACCAAGCGTAAAGCCCGTGTTCTGCACGTACTTGGCGTAGTCGATCGGAGCAGTAAACGATTCCTCGGTGACGTACTCGCCCATGTAACGGAATCGGTCAGTCGCTGTTCGGACAAAAACAGGCAGTGGGTCGGTCTGTCGCGCGAGCGTTCGGCCTGCCGCTCGTGCAGCGGCGCTGCCATCGCAGACGATCACATCCGGTGCATACGGGTTGAGATCCTGACGCAATCGCGCAGCGACGACCTTGCCGCCCTTCACGGGCAAGAATGCCTGTTTGCATCCTCCCGTCACCCGATGAATATCTTCCCGAGAATACTCTTTTCCAATATCAAACATGATTTTTCTCCCAAGAATGACGCCTGGCTTTAAAGCAGTGGCATCAAGCGGAGCGATGATATCGGCCTGTACCTAAATCCCTTGTATAAAGCACGAGCTTCTTGATAAAGAAGGCATGCTGGTTGAGCGAAACAGCGAGACATGCGCCACAGATTGACCTGGCTGCATCCGGGACTCGTCGCGCGTTTCGATACGCCGTATTAACAGCATTCACCCTGCGGTTATATACGTTCGTTATACGGTTGATGACAGAATCTCGAGGTGACACCGAGCGAGGTTTCGTAGACGGTTGCCGCAAGCGCTTGTAGGAAGACGCCGAGGTATGTAGAGGGCGAAAACCGCACGAAGTGTATGGATCGCCCAGACGCCGAGGCTATGTTTCTACGAGCGCTTGCGTCAACGTTGCGCTACTGATGACGCGTCATTTATCTCTCACTCACTCCGCCACGCACTGACGCGTCTCGACGCTGCTCAAAATCGCTTCAAAACCCTCGATGGGAATCGGGCGGCAGAAATAATAGCCCTGATACGCGTAGCATCCCGCTGCCGCGAGGAAATCCCGCTGAGCCTCCGTTTCGACTCCTTCGGCGATCACGCCCAAACCGAGGCTGCGCGCCAGTGCCACGATGGTCCTGGCAATCACAGCGTCGTTGGGATCGACGAGCACGTCTCGCACGAATGAGCGGTCGATTTTCAACTGGTCCAACGGCAGGCGCTTCAAATAGGACAGCGACGAATAGCCGATGCCAAAGTCGTCCAGTGCGAAGACAATGCCTTTCGCTTTCAGCGCGCCCATCTTCTCGATGATGTCCTGCACGTTGTCGACCAAGACGCTTTCCGTCAGTTCCAGTTTCAACCTGTCGGGCCGCGCGCCGGTTCGAGCGATGATCGTCAATACGTTGTCCACGAAGTCAGCTTCGCGGAACTGCTGTGCGCTGACGTTGACCGCAATCGTGAGATGCGCCATATCCGGTCGCGCAGCCCATTGCGCCAGTTGCGCGCAGGCAGCCTCCAGCACCCAGCTTCCCAGCGCAAGGATCAATCCGGTTTCTTCAGCCAGCGGAATGAACTCGGCAGGCGGCACGACACCGCGCTGCGGATGCTGCCAGCGCACCAGTGCTTCCGCGCCGGTTACACGAGTACCGACGACCTGCGCCTGATAATGGAGCAGAAACTGATTGTCCTCGATTGCATTGCGCAGTCCCGCCTCCAGCGCGGCTCGCTGCACCACGACGGTTTGCATGTCCGGATCGAAGAAACGCACGGCATTGCGTCCTCTTTCCTTGGACTTGTACATCGCGAGGTCGGCCTGCTTGAGAAGCTCGTCGATCGACGCCTGATGCCCTCTGAACACGGTGGCGCCGATGCTCGCGCTAGTGCGGTATTCGATTTTGCCAAGGTGATAGGGACTACCCAGAACGGCGAGAATTCTTTCGCCCACGGCCTCCGTCTGGTTGGCCGCCTCCTGCCGGTTCTTGTGCAGGTTGCCGAGCACCACCACGAACTCGTCGCCGCCCACTCTGGCCACGGTGTCGCTCTCGAGCACGCTGTCCGCCAGACGCTGCGCGACTTGCTGCAGCAGTAGATCGCCTTTGTCGTGACCCAAGGTATCGTTCAACGTCTTGAAGTGATCCAGGTCGATGAACAGCAAGGCGCCGCACGCTTCGTTCCGCGCGCTGGCCGTGATTGCCTGCCTCAGGCGATCCAGCAACAGGGTGCGATTGGGCAACCGGGTCAGCGCATCGAAGAAGGCCAATTCCTTGATTCGCTCTTCCGCGATCTTGCGTTCGGTAATGTCGTGATGCGTGCCGACATAGTGACTGACGATTCCGTCGTCGCTCATCACGGCGGAGATCGTGAGCCATTTCGGATACACCTCGCCGTTCTTGCGGCGATCCCAGATTTCCCCTTGCCACCCACCGGCGCGATGAATCGCTTCCCACATCTCCTGGAAGAATGCGGCGTCGTGGCGGCCGGAGCGCAGCACGCGCGGCGTCTGGCCCACGATTTCCTCGGCCGTATAGCCGGTGCATTCGGTGAAAGCCGAGTTCACGCGCAGAATGGTGGCGCTCGCGTCGGTGATCATCATCGGCTCCATCGAGTCGAAGGCGACAGCGGCAATTCGCAGTTCAGCCTCGACCTGTTTGCGCTCGGTAATGTCGCGGCCGCTCGTGCGAAAGCCGATGAACTCGCCCTTGGAATCGGTAATCGGAACCCAGGACGCGGACAGCCACATGAGCGAGCCGTCCTTGCGAACGCAGCGAAACTCCAGGTCGTCGCCGCGCAAGCCTTGTAGTGCCTTCTGAAACTCGGGTGCAACGCGGGGAATGTCCTCGGGACAAATCACGGTGCCGGCAAAGTCCGGCATTGTCATGCACTCGTCGACGGTATATCCGATGTACGCCTCCACCGCCGAATTGATCCAGCGCGGCTTGCCGTCGGGTCCCCACCAGATTTCCCAGTTGACCGTACAGTCGGCAATCGCGCGGAATTTCTCTTCGTTCTCGCGCAATTCTTTTGTCATTGCCGAGGCAAGCCGCATCGCGCGGCCGCGGCCGGTCATCATCAGCCAGGTGAGCAGGGCCAGCAACAGGCTGAGGCCTGTGCCAGTGCTGGCAATCGGGAGCGCTGCGTTGCGGCCGAAGCGAGCCTTGAAGTCGTCCTGGGCGCTCATCGACAGTGTCCAGTCATGTCCGCCGACAACCAGATATTCGTTGGCCGACATATCCGCAGCCAGATGATGACCGGGCGCCTCAGGCGTTTTGTGCAACAGCGCGGCGGCCGACGTTTCGACGCCATCGTATATAGCGATCGTGAGGCCGGGCGGTTGCTCGCCGTACAGGCTGGCAATGACATCGTGCATGCGGAACGAGGCATAGACCCAGCCGACCAGGTGCGCGCGGCGCTGGGCGACGCTATCTTGCGGCTGGCCTCGTGCGTAGATCGGCAGGTACATGATGAATCCGGGGCGAGCGTTGCCGGCGTCCACCGACAGACGGACTTTCCCGGAAAGGGTCGCCATGCCGGAATCGCGCGCCTGTTCCATGGCGCGCCGCCGCACAGGGTCGGCCCATGCATCGAAACCGGGCGCCGCCCGATTGATGCCGACGGACGGCTCGCGCTGGATGATGGGCGCGTAGTTCTCGCGCGAGCCTTTGGGCTCGATCGCGTAGTCGGGCAACCCTTGCCGGCGGAGAGCCGCAATATGCTCGACCTTCTGCGTCGCCGGCACCCATGCGACGATGCCGATGGCCTGGATACCGGAGAAGTTGGCGTCGAGATTGAGCGTGCCGACGTAGTCGCGGAACTGATCGCGGTCGATCTCTCCACTAGCGGCGAACAGGCTTTGCACGCCGCGTAGCAGGAGTTCATACGTGCCCATGCGCTGCTCGATCCGGCTGACCGCATCGCCCATGGAATAGTTGAACTGGGATAGCAGTTCATGACGGGCGGCTTCCCGCTCATGGTCCCAAAGCATCCACGTCACGCTGAGCGCCGCGGACAGGACCAATAGCGGAAGCAGGACGAGGCGCGCCCAGTTCACGGCTGCGTCTTGAAATCGACCATCGAATCGGCGAGGTCAGGTTTGAAATATTTCTCGAAGATGCGCCGAACGGTGCCGTCCGCGCGCATCTCGTTCACCAGGGCGCGCCACTTTTCGCGCTCAGCCGGCGGCAGCGCCTTCTTCGACATGATGAGGCCGTGACGAACGGCGGGGTCGTCGAATTCCACGATGGTGGTCACGTCGCGGATTTTCTTTTCATCGATCGCAGGGTAATCGAAAGGCTCGATGATCATGCCTTGAATGCGTCGGAGAATCAGCGCCTGATACAGCGGATCCAGGCCGCCGGCCTGGCTGACGCGGTTTTCGGCCGACAACTTGTCGACTAGACGGTTGGCCGACTCACTGTAGCGGAAGCTGCGGATCACGCCGAGCTGAAACTGGTCGTTGTGCTCGAAATCGGACAAACGATGGATTCCAGCGTCCTTGCGCACCAACAGATAGTACTTGTTGCTGAAGTACCAGGCGAAATCCGCGTACTCATTGCGCTCGTCGTTGGCAATGCCCGACAGGCTGAAATCCAGTCCGCCGGATTCAATCAGCTTCCAGATCCGGGCCCGCGACATCAGGCTGACTCTGATCTGGCAACCGCTGCGGCGGATCAACTCGTCAGCGAAGTCTTTGTCGATCCCGGTGTCCGTGTCGACGGAATAGAGCAGACCGTGATCGTGTAAAGCTAGCGTAAACGAACGCGAACATTCGGGACCCGCGGCCATAGCGCTACCCATGCAGCTTAGCGCCAGTAGCAAACCCCCGAGGCAATGTCGAATCACAGTGTCTCCGTCGTACGAAGATGACTTGAGTACCACATTCAATTTTCCCAGCAATGACGCCGGCGACGCGGTCCTGCTATTGGGTCACTTTTGAATGCGGCTAATTAGATGCCATTTTTTTGCGGACTGGCCAGCATACACCTGTCCGGCCGGGACAGCGGAACATTCAAACCGTAGGCGCTCTTCTCGCAATATCGGCAATGCGCTGCAGTTCTTGAGGGGATGGTTGTTATTTTTTGAGTGGAAGCGGATTCTGTCGGTTTGGAGAATTCCGATGATCAGACGGCTGCTTACGATTACCGCGGTATTAGCGGGCGTTGTCATGGCGACTCCGGCTCGCGCTGACGCAGGTTCCGACAAGGCCGCCATCACGGAACGGCTGCGAGGCTGGGCAGAGGCATTCAACGCCCGCAATGCAGCGGGCGTCTGCGATGTGTTCGCGCCTGACCTGGTTTCAACCGTCCCTGAAGTGCTCGATGGTAACCGGGATACGCTCTGCACGAAGCTCGCCGCGCTGCTGGCGAAGCCTGAGTTGACTCTTCACTACGATAGCCCGGACATCCGCGAGATCATCGTTTCCGGGGATATCGCCGTAGTGCGGCTGTTCTGGACGCTGACAGCACGCAAGGGTGCTGAGCAAAGCGTGACGCACGAGGCAGGGATGGATATTTTTAAGCGGCAACCGGATGGCAGGTGGTCCATCGCGCGGTTCATGTCGTTCAGCACGACGCCGAATAGTGTTCTTCGGTGAGCGCTCGGTTGCTGCACGCGCCAACCGGGTGCCGACCGAACCCCGCCCTCCGCCAACCAAGCACACTCCACCAACCAATGGCACTATTGCCCCCACCCTGCTAGATTTCTACTCAGCCGAATCATTGCTCGGGAGAGTTCGATGGCCGACAGACCGACTTCCAACGCCTCCACATTCCGTTCGCTGGTCCTGATTGCAATCGTCGTGATCGCGCTGGTCGCGGCCTTCGCCTTTACGGCCGGCTGGCTCTCGCCGGGGCGCCTGACGCCGGCGAAGATCGTCAACGGTCTGGCGCCGCCGGGCGGCGCAGCGCTCGGCTTCCGGCGCAATCACGCCAAGGGCATCTGCTTTACTGGCAGCTTCGAATCGAATGGCGGAGCTGCGGCCCTGTCCAAGGCGCCGATGTTCGCGCCTGGCTCGTACCCGGTCACGGGACGTTTCAACCTCGCTACGGCGGATCCCAAAGCGCCGGACGCCACGGTCCGGGTGCGGGGCCTCAGCCTGCGCATCGTCGCGCCGAATGGAAGCGAGTGGCGCACGGCGACGATCGACGCTCCCTTCTTCCCGGTCGCCACGCCGCAGGCGTTCTACGGTCTGCTTCAGGCCTCGGCCAACGAGAGCGATCCGAACGCCATGAAGAATTTTATCGCCGCGCACCCGGAGTTCGGCACGTTTGTCGGGTGGGCCGGCAGCGCGCCATGGACGGCCTCGTACGCGCAGGACCGGTACAACAGCCTCAATAGCTTCATCTTCACCAATGCTGCGGGAGAAGACCAGGCCGTGCGCTGGTCCTTCGTGCCCACCGCGCAGCCTGAAGCGGTATCGCCTGACCAGTTGAAGGCGAAAGGCGCCGACTTCCTCGCCGCGGATATCACGCAGCGGGTGCAAAGCGCGCCGCAACGCTGGACTTTGGTCGTCACCGTCGCCAATCCCGGCGACCCGACCGCTGACCCCAGCAAAGCCTGGCCGGAAGATCGGCGCAAGGTAGACGCGGGGACGCTGGTGGTCAACGCCATCGAGCCCGAGGCCAACGGGCCGTGTCGCGATCTCAACTTCGATCCCACCGTCCTGCCGTCGGGCATGCACGTCTCGGACGATCCGTTTCCGGCCGCGCGCTCAGCCGCCTATTCCGTATCGTTCAACCGGCGGACCGCCGAGGATAAGGACTATCCGCGCCATCCGGGAGGAGCCACGCCATGAGCCCGATTCACGATCGCTTCACACCGCTGCAACGCGCGCTTCACTGGCTCATGGCGATTTGCATTCTGGCGATGCTGTTCATCGGCGTCGGGATGGTGTCCACTGTTCGCCCGGATTATCTTTCTCTGGTGTCCATCCACAAGCCGCTGGGCATCGTGATTCTCGTGCTGGCGCTGATTCGGCTGGTGGTGAGGTTAACTCGGGGCGCCCCGCCGCTGCCAGCGTCGATGCCGGAACCGATGAAACTCGCCGCGCGCCTGTCCCACCTCGCGTTCTACTTACTGATGATCGGGCTTCCGCTGATCGGCTGGGGCATGCTGTCGGCCGCGGATTATCCGGTCGTGGTGTTCGGAATGCATTTGCCGTCCATCCTGCCGCATAGCAACGGTTTGCACACGCTGCTGTGGAACGCGCATAGGACGCTCGCGCTGTGCTTCTTCGCGCTGATCGTGCTGCACCTGGCGGCGGCGCTTCTGCATGCGCTAGTGAGACGTGACGGTGTGTTCGAAGCGATGGCGCCCTGGTCGAAACGGTGAGATGTACGCCTCCAAAGATTGAAACGATGCGGGCGACCTGAACAGGCCGCCCGCATCAAACCCTCTCGTGTTACCGCATCGCCACCTTTACCGCACCTTCCCCTGTTTCCACGCAGTCAGCAGTTGGTCGTACTTGACTGTCTCGCCTTTCGGCTTCTCGTTCGCCAGCTTCTTCCACGGTGCGTGCTGATCCGACAGCCATTTCGCCGGATCGCTTTCCGGATTCAACTCCGGCGCGCAAACCTTCATCCCCGCGCGCTGCAAACGGGCCAGCACCTGGTCCATTTCCTTCGCCAGATTGTCCATTGCGGCTTGCGGCGTCTTTTCGCCGGCGACGGCCGTCGCGACGTTCTTCCACCACAGTTGTGCCATCTTCGGATAATCGGGCACATTGTTGCCGGTCGGCGTCCAGGCGACGCGCGCCGGACTTCTATAGAACTCGATCAGTCCGCCGTACTTGTCCGCGTTCTTCGTAAAGTAGTCGCTATGAATATCGGAATCGCGGATGAACGTGAGACCGGTAATCGACTTCTTCAGCGAGACGGTTTTGGACGTGACGAACTGCGCGTATAACCACGCGGCGGCACGCTGGTTCGGCGGCGTCGACTTGAAGAAGGTCCACGAACCGACGTCCTGGTAGCCGTTCTGCATGCCGTCCTTCCAGTACGGACCGTGCGGCGATGGCGCCATCCGCCACTTCGGCGTGCCGTCCGCGTTGGTCACGTTGCCGGGTTTCAGCATCGAAGCGGTAAATGCGCTGTACCAGAAGATCTGCTGGGCGATCTTGCCTTGCGCCGGTACCGGTCCCGCTTCGTTGAACGTCATCCCCGAGGCTTCGGGCGGCGCGAACTTCTTCAGCCAGTCGATGTATTTGGTGGTCGCGAACACCGCGGCTGGACTATTCGTGCCGCCGCCGCGCGAGACCGACGCGCCCACCGCATGGCAGCCGTCCGGCGTGACACGCACGCCCCATTCGTCGACCGGCATGCCGTTCGGAATGCCCTTGTCGGCTTCGCCCGCCATCGACAGCCACGCATCGGTAAAGCGCCATCCCAACGACGGGTCTTTCTTGCCGTAGTCCATGTGCCCATAGACTTTTTCGCCGTCAATGTTCTTGACGTCGTTCGTGAAGAATTCGGCAATGTCTTCATACGCGGACCAGTTCACCGGCACGCCGAGATCGTATCCGTACTTCGCCTTGAACTTGTCCTGCAGATCCTTGCGCGCGAACCAGTCGGCGCGGAACCAATAAAGATTGGCGAACTGCTGGTCGGGCAACTGATAGAGCTTCTTGTCCGGCGCGGTCGTGAAACTGGTGCCGATAAAGTCCTTGATGTCGAGACCGGGGTTCGTGTACTGCTTGCCTTCGCCGGCCATATAGTCGGACAGCGGCATGATCACGCCATAGCGGTAATGCGTGCCGATCAGATCGGAATCGGAAATCCAGCCGTCGTAAATGCTCTGACCGGATTGCATCGAGGTCTGCAGTTTTTCGACGACGTCGCCTTCCTGGATGATGTCGTGCTTGACGGAAATGCCGGTGATTTCGGTGAACGCTTTGGCGAGCGTTTTCGATTCATACATGTGCGTGTCGAGTGTTTCGGACACCACGTGCACCTCTTTGACGCCAGCCGATTTCAGCGTCGCAGCGGTGTCGATGAACCACTTCATCTCGTCCATCTGCTGCTGCTTCGACAGCGTGCTCGGCTGGAACTCGCTGTCGACCCACTTCTGCGCTTCGGGCGTGCCGGCGATCGCTGCGTGGCTCGTCAAGCCAGTCGCGACGACCCCTGCCACGGCGAGCGTGACGATTCGTCTCCTCTGTTGCATGGCTTTCTCCTGTGTCTCCGCACCCCTTGGATCAACTGCCGAGGTCCGCCCGGGGCATCAACGGAACCGGTCTGTCCAGATACGCAAACCTTCAGGACGCAACGCTGTTCATCCTTTCCACATAACGATCAGCAGCACGAGCATCGATGCCGCGAAACCGGGCCACGCGCTCGCGCGTTCCGCGCTGATGCCGATCCACGCGAGATTGATGTACGCCGCAATCAGCAGTCCGATAAAGAGCCGGTCGCCACGCGTGGTGCCGATCGGCAGAAAGCCTTTGCGTTCGACCGTGGGCGAGCGGATTTCCCACACAGTCATACCCGCCAGCATCACCACGACGCAGCCGAAAAAGACCGCCACTTCCGGTGTCCAATACATCCACGTCAGCATCAGACTCTCCCCATCGCAAAGCCCTTCGCGATGTAGTTCCGCACGAAATAGATGACGAGCGCGCCGGGCACGATGGTCAGCACGCCCGCCGCCGACAGCACGCCCCAATCCATCCCCGCCGCCGATACCGTGCGCGTCATCACGGCGGCAATCGGCTTGGCGTTGACGGTGGTGAGCGTACGCGCGAGCAGGAGTTCGACCCAGCTGAACATGAAGCAGAAGAACGCGGTCACGCCCACTCCCGACTTGATCAGCGGCAGGAAAATCTTGATGAAGAAGGCCGGGAACGTATAGCCGTCGATGTAGGCGGTTTCGTCGATTTCGCGCGGCACGCCCGACATGAAACCTTCGAGAATCCACACCGCGAGCGGCACGTTGAACAGCATGTGCGCGAGCGCGACCGCGATATACGTGTCCATCAAACCCACGCTCGAATACAGCTGGAAGAACGGCAGCAGGAACACCGCGGGCGGCGTCATCCGGTTGGTGAGCAGCCAGAAGAACATGTGCTTGTCGCCGAGAAACCGATAGCGCGAGAACGCGTACGCGGCGGGCAACGCGACCAGCACCGACATCACCGTGTTCATCAGCACGTAGATGATCGAGTTGATATAGCCCCAGTACCAGGACGAATCGGTGAAGATGACCTTGTAGTTATCGAGCGTCACGTGATGCGGCCAGATCGCAAACGCCGACATCGTCTCTTCGTTCGTGCGCAGCGAGATCGACAGCATCCAGTAGAGCGGAATCAGCGCGAACAGGATGTACACCGTCAGCACGACGACGCGCATCCAGCGGTTATTGCGCATAGTCGTCTCCCGTGGTTGCCGGGCCGCCTTTACCCACGCGCTCCATCCAGTTATAGAGAATGAAACACAACAACAGGATGATCAGGAAGTAGATCAGCGAAAACGCCGCCGCCGGGCCGAGGTCGAATTGGCCGACCGCTTTTTGCGTCAGGTACTGCGACAGGAACGTGGTCGAATCGCCTGGGCCGCCGCCCGTCAGCACGAACGGCTCGGTATAGATCATGAAGCTGTCCATGAAGCGCAGCAGCACGGCGATCATCAACACGCCGCGCATCTTCGGCAGCTCGATATAGCGGAATACGGCGAAGCGGCTTGCGCCGTCGATTTCGGCGGCCTGATAGAACGCGTCTGGAATCGCGCGCAAGCCTGCATAACAGAGCAGCGCGACGAGCGGTGTCCAATGCCAGATGTCCATTACGAGCACCGTGATCCACGCGGCGCCCGGACTGGCCGTGTAGTTATATTCGATGCCCGCGTGATTGAGGGCATAACCGAGTAGACCGATATCCGGCCGCCCGAAAATCTGCCAGATCGTGCCGACCACATTCCACGGAATCAGCAGCGGCATGGCCAGCACGACCAGCGACGCCGACGCGCGCCAGCCGGATGCGGGCATCGCCAGTGCAAGGCCGACGCCGAGCGGGATCTCGAACAGCAGCACGCAGGCGGAGAAGATAATCTGCCGTCCGAGTGCGCCGCGCAGGTCGTCGTCGTTGATGATTGCGCGAAACCATTCGGTGCCGACGAACACATGCTGCGTCGGGCTGATGATGTCCTGCACCGAATAGTTGACCACCGTCATGAGCGGCAAGATGGCGGAAAACGCGACGCAGATGAACACCGGTACGACCAGCAGCCAAGCCTTCTGGTTGACGGGCTTGTTCATCGCGCGATCCTTTCATCGTTGCTGAAGAACACGGTTTCCGCTGTGGCGAGCTTCAACCAGACCGCTCCTTCCTCGACGCGTAGTTGCGGTTCGACCTTGGCCCTGAAGACGTGGCCATCGCATTGCGCGGTGACCAGTTGGTAATTGCCGAGTTGCTGTACACGCAGCAGGTGTGCTTTCACCGCACCGGGTTCACCATCGCTCACCACACGCACGAACTCTGGGCGAATGCCGAGCGTCAGCGTGCCGTTGGCGTGCTTCAGCGTTTCGAGCGTGGGCGGGTCGAGTCGCAAGTGCTGCGTGCCGATCTTGATGCCGTCGGAGTTCAGCTCGATCGGGCAGAGATTCATCCCCGGACTGCCGATGAAGTAGCCGACGAACGCATGATCGGGTCGCAAAAACAACGCACCCGGATCACCCTTCTGCACAACGCGGCCGTTCGTCATCACCACGACTTCATCCGCGAAGGTCAGCGCCTCGACCTGATCGTGCGTCACGTAGATCAGCGTCAGCTTCAGTTGCTGATGAATCTTCTTCAACTGGCGACGGAGGATCCACTTCATATGCGGATCGATGACGGTCAGCGGTTCATCAAACAGGATCGCGGCGACGTCCTTGCGCACGAGGCCGCGTCCCAGCGAGATTTTCTGCTTCGCATCCGCCGACAGATTGTTCGCCTTGCGCGGCAATTCACGCGTCATGTCGAGAATTTCCGCAACTTCGTGAACGCGCTGTTTCACGTCGCGTGCCGACATTTTCCGGTTGCGCAGCGGGAACGCGAGGTTGTCGAACACGCTCATCGTGTCGTAGATCACCGGGAACTGGAACACTTGCGCGATGTTGCGCTCGCGCGGGCTCTTCGCTGTGATGTCGCTTCCGTCGAACAACACCTTCCCTTCCGACGGCGTCACGAGCCCGGATACGATGTTCAACAGCGTGGACTTGCCGCAACCCGACGGCCCGAGCAACGCATACGCGCCGCCGTCTTCCCAGACCATGCTCATCGGTTGCAACGCGTAGTCGTCGAGCGTGGCGGGGTTGGGGGCGTAAGCGTGCGCGAGATTCTGGAACTCAATGCGCGCCATGAGCGGCCTCCGGGCCAGACACCAGCGTCGTGTCCGCGCCGAACACAAACAGTTCGTCGGGGTCGATGTACACGTCGAGTTCCGTACCGAGATCGATCTGATGCACCCCTTGCAGTTGCGCGACCAGATCGATGCCGCCTTGCCGAGTGTGCAGATGCAGGTAGGTTTCAGAGCCGCTCAATTCGGCCAGTTCGAGCCGGCATGGCACGGCAACGGAGCGCTGCGTCCGAGGCGCGAGTCGCAGATGGCCGGGCCGCACGCCGATGCGGAACGTTTCGTTCGCGCTGACAGCGCGCGCGCTGGCCCGACCGAGCGGCACGTCGATGCCGATCGGCAGGCGCGCGGTGCCCTCGGGGGTGAGATCGCTGGCGAGCATGTTCATCGGCGGGTCGTTGAAGACGGCCGCGACGTCGATATTGGCGGGCGCGTTGTACACATCGAGCGTCGGGCCGTGCTGCAGCACGCGCCCCTTGTCGACGATCGCCGTGTAGCCGCCGAGCAGCAGCGCTTCGAGCGGTTCGGTCGTCGCGTAGACGACGGTGGTTTTGCCGTCCGCGAACAACGTCGCCAGTTCGACGCGCAATTCCTCGCGCAGCTTGTAGTCGAGATTGACGAGCGGTTCGTCCAGCAACACCAGCGACGAGCGCTTGACCAGCGCCCGCGCCAGCGCGCAACGCTGCTGCTGGCCGCCGGACAGTTCGCCCGGGCGCCGTTGCAGCAGGTGATCGATATGGAGTTTGGCGGCGACTTCGTGGACGCGTCTTTTGACTTCGTCGGCGGCCGTCTTTTGCAGCTTCAGCGGCGACGCAATGTTGTCGAACACCGTCATGGCCGGATAGTTGATGAACTGCTGATAGACCATTGCAAGGTTGCGCTGCCTGACGCTGACGCCGGTCACGTCGTTGCCGTCGGCCAACACCCGGCCCGAAGCCGGGCGGTCGAGTCCGGCCATCACGCGCATCAGGGTGGTCTTGCCTGCTTGCGTCGGTCCAAGCAACACGTTGATCGCGCCGGGGACAAGCCGCAGATCGACGCCGTACAGGTGCGTCTGAGCGCCCGAAACGACTGTCACCCGCTCCAGTTCCAAGACCAAATCGCTCTCCTTTGTTCTAGTGCGTCTCCGGTGCTGCGGGTGCCTTTTTGTACGTCTTGGGGCGAACGGCAAAGCGCGCCCCTTTTTCTGAAAGGAAATCAAAACAACAGATTCGATGTTCCTTTTTGTTCGTTTACGTTTAAATCGGTGTTAACCATACAATCGGTCGACAATGAAGTTCGCTGGCGTTTACCGTATCGAGAACGATGGCTTTCGTTGAATATTTTATTTCACACCAATCGTAATCTGGGTGTCAGCGTAACAGAATGGCAATCAGTCTGACGGATTGCCTGCTTGCGCCGCGCGAATAAGACGCAGGTTTGATGCGCATGGTCAAATGGGGCTTTTGGGGAGACATGCATGAGTGCCGTCAACGATCAGGAAGCTGGTGACCGGACCATCAAGCTCTATTCAGTACGCGACTTTTTCCGCAGGCCCGAGAAACACCAGTTCACGATTTCGCCGGACGGCCGACATCTCTCGTTTCTGACTCGGCACGCGGGCCGTCAGAACATCTTCGTTCAGGAAATCGGCCTCGATGGCTCGCCGCTTGGGGATGCGCAGGCGCTGACCAACGAATCCGAACGCGACGTGCCGGGGCACGCCTGGAAAGGCAACGACCGCATTCTGTTCGTCAAGGACTTTGGCGGCGACGAAAACTTTCACGTGTTGTCGGTGCCGATCCACGGCGGCGAGCCGGTCGACCTGACCCCGTTCGACGGCGTCAAAGCGAGCATCGTCGACGATCTCAGGGACGATGACCGCCATATCCTGATTCAGATGAACCGGCGCGATCCGCAGGTGTTCGACGTGTTCCGCGTCGACGTCGTCACCGGCGCGTTCACCCTGATCGCTGAAAACCCCGGCAACATCATGGGTTGGATGACCGATCACGCCGGGTGCCTGCGCGTCGCGACCGCCTCCGACGGCGTCAACACGACCCTGCTCTATCGCGATACCGAGACCGAACCGTTCCGCCCGATCCTGACGACGAACTTTCGCGAAACGGTGTCGCCGCTGTTCTTCACCTTCGACGATCAGCGTTTGTACGTGCTCTCCAATCGAGGCCGGGACAAGACGGCCATCTTCGAGTTCGACCCGCAAACCGCGCAGGAAGGCGAACTGCTGTTCGAAACCGAACACGTGGATGTGAGCGGACTGGCTTATTCAAAACACCGGCGCGTGTTGACGGCCGCGTGGTATGTCGATGACCGCATGCATCGGCACTTCTTCGACGAATGGGCTCGCTCGATCCACGAGGACCTGGGTCGTCAGTTGCCCGGTCAGGAAATCGCAATCACGAGCATCACACGCGACGAGTCGCGCGCGATCGTGCACGCTTCGAGCGACCTTTCGCCGGGCTCGATCTGGACATACGACATCGCCAGCCGTCATCTTTCCAGGCTCACTGAGCTCATGCCCTGGCTCGACACCGCGGACATGGCGCGCATGGAACCGATCCGCTTCGTCGCGCGCGACGGTCTGCAGATCAACGGATATTTGACATTGCCGGCAGGCATCGAACTCGGGCAAAAGCCGAAAAGCCCGCTCCCATTGATCGTCAATCCGCACGGCGGACCTTGGGCGCGCGATTCGTGGGGCTTCAACTCCGAAGCGCAATTGCTCGCCAATCGCGGGTATGCGGTCTTGCAGCTGAACTTCCGCGGCTCGACGGGCTATGGACGCACGTTCTGGGAGGCGAGCTTCGGTCAATGGGGCAAGTCGATGCAAAACGACATCGACGACGGTATCGACTGGCTCGTCGCGCAAGGTCTGGCCGACCCCGCGCGCGTGGGCATCTATGGCGCGAGCTACGGCGGCTATGCCGTGCTCGCCGGCGTCGCATTCACACCCGATCGCTATGCGGCCGCGGTCGACTATGTCGGCGTCTCGAATCTGTTCACGCTACTCGAATCGTTGCCACCGTATTGGAAGCCGATGCTCGACATGATGTACGAGATGATCGGCAACCCGCAAACCGAAACGGGCAAGCAGGCGCTGCACGATGCATCGCCGCTATTCTTTACCGAGCGGATCGTGACGCCGCTGTTTGTCGCGCAAGGTGCGAACGATCCGCGAGTCAAACAAGCCGAAAGCGACCAGATCGTGCACGCGCTGCGCGAGCGTGGGATCGACGTCAAGTACATGCTCAAAGACAACGAAGGGCACGGCTTCCGAAACGAAGAGAATCAGTTCGAGTTCTACGAAGCCATGGAAGCCTTCCTCGCGCAGCACTTGGGCGGCCGCTCGGCGGCGTAGCGCCGAAGGATCAGCACCGGCCGGTAGTCGACACCGGCCGGGAAGCTATTCCCCGTGATAGGACGCGAGAAACTCGTCGGACGCCACCTCGTCCGCGAGCGCCCGCAGCGTTGCGGCCGAGTCGCGGCCCAGCACGTCTTCCACGCGATTATTCGCTTCAGCCCACAGCACCAATGCCTCCGAGAGGCGCTTCTTGCCAAGGCGGGTAAGCACGCCGTGCTTTGTCCGCCTGTCTTCGGCGTCCTGACGCAATTCCACCAGTCCATCCCGCACCAGCGGCCTTAGCGCATGCGTTAGAGCCGAAATCTGGATGGCCAGCCGAGCCGCCAGGTCCTGCAAGGTCGGTCCCTGTTCACTGCCGCTGGCGGAGAAGCGTTCAATTTCCGCTATCAGGCCGATCTGGGTGGCTTTGAGGTCGAGCGGCGCCAGCGCCTCGTCATATAACTGGCCCAGTCTGCGCGCGGCGCGCCGCAACGCCGTGTTCGTGCACGCGAGTTCGCCGAGGATATCCCGCTCATCAGTAGCTGGCCGATCCAGATCGTCTGGGTTCGCCAGTGAATCAATTTTCTTTCCCATACGCATAGGATGGTTGAGTACTGCACTGTTGACAAGAGGGCGACGTCCGGTTATATACTTGAGCCCTCAATCATTATAGTTGAGTACCAAACTAATGGAGTCACACATGACCAGTTCACGGAAAGTTGCTGTTGTCACCGGAGCGTCGTCCGGTATTGGTGCTGTCTACGCCGACCGCCTTGCCGCTCGCGGCTATGATCTCGTCCTTGTCGCACGGCGCGCCGATCGCCTGGAAGCGCTCGCTGCGAAGGTATCCGCAGCGCACGGTGCCAAGGTCGAGTCAATTGTTGCGGACCTGACGAATGACGCTGATCTGGCGCGGGTCGAGAAAGTTCTCGCCACCGATCCGGCCGTGCGCGTTCTGATCAACAACGCAGGTCTCGCGCGACTGCGGCCGGTCGGGCAATCCTCCGCGGAGGACACGCGCTCGCAGATCGCGCTCAACATCACGGCCCTCACCCGGCTGACGCAGGCCGCCGTGCCGGCATTCGTGTCGCGAAACGAGGGCGTCATCGTCAATATCGCTTCCGTGCTGGCGATCCACTCAATGCCCGTCAGCGCCGTCTATAGCGGTACCAAAGCGTTCGTTCTGCAATACAGCCGTGGACTCCAGCAGGAACTCGCGGAGACTGGCGTGAAGGTGCAGCTCGTCCTTCCGGCATCGACCGCAACCGAAATCTGGGACGAATCCGGCATCCCACTTTCGGCGCTGCAGAAAGAGTCAGTGATGACGACAGAGAACCTGGTCGATGCGGCTTTGTCCGGATTCGATCAGGGCGAAACCGTCACGTGGCCATCAGTGGCCGACGCGAGCCTGTGGGATACCTACGACACTGCGCGCTCGGCATTGTTTGCCGCAACGCAGGTCGGCAAGCCGGCCCCGCGCTACAGAATCGGTTGATTGTCTTCGAGAGCGCAAGGGGCTTCTGACCAGTGTCTTTCGCCGCAGCTGCGAGGGCGCTGGCCAACCCGGCAGCAATTCTCTGGGACCATGCCGATTTACAGTCCTCTCAAGAACGCAACTAGCAGGTCATTCACTTCGGCCGACCGTTCGCGCTGAATCCAGTGGCCCGCTCCATCGAGAATATGGGAACCACGCAATCCGGGCAGCACGCGCGTCAGATTCTCGATGCGAGCCTGCGAGCCCGGAAACTTGAGAACATCGTCTCTCGCGCCCGCCACGAACATCGAAGGCTGCCGGATCACGGCCCCTCGCCATGCGGCCATCAGTTCCGACGAGCGTCGAATGCCGCGGTACCAGTTCAGTCCGCCTCTAAAGCCGGTGCGCGCGAACTCGCCCGCTACGTATGCGATCTCTTCGCTGGTCAGCCAGCCTGGCAGCGTCTCGGGGTCAACCGTGCTGTCGAGAAAACCTGCACCGGGCGCCAGTATCCCTGCCACAACGCGCTCGGGTCCATCGCCCGACATGCTGAACGTGATCCGTCGAATCGCGGCTTCGGGGTCGGCCTCGAACTCGCTCTCGGCCACACCGGGCGTCTGAAAATACTGCATATAGAATGTTCGTATTCCTTGACGATCCAGTGCACTGAGCAAATCCTCCGGCGCAGGCGGATAAAACGGCACGCTCATGCCGACAACGGCACGGAACAGATCCGGCCGCATCATCGCCGCGTTCCAGGCCACCGGCGCACCCCAATCATGGCCGACGATCACCGCCTCGCTCTCACCCAACACGTTGACGAGTTCGACCATGTCGCCGACGAGATGCAGCATGGTGTACGAGTCCGCATCCGGCGGCGCATCGGTGCCGCCATAGCCGCGCATATCCGGCGCGACGGCACGGAACCCCGCGGCGGCGAGCGCCGCCAACTGGTGTCGCCAGGAGTACCAGGACTCCGGAAAGCCATGACATAGCAGCACAAGCGGGCCGCGGCCCTGGCTGGCTACACGCATGCGCAGTGCGCCCACCTGCAGCGTCTCGAGGCGAAGTTCGTCCAAGGTCTGCTCCATGAGGTCAGTTTAGAGTAGCAAGCAACGCTGGCAGCCTGGCGGCGGCCGCCGCGGCCTTGGCCCCGCTCTCCTGCAACAAGTCGAGCTTGGCGGTGTCGTCGGGCCGCATGCCACGCATGATCGCGTTCTGGCTGTTCAGCCGGCATTGCGACAGCCAGGCGTTCAAACCCGCGTTCTGCCGCCAGCTCGTCATGTTGGCAAGGGTCACCGCCCACATGCGTAGCCAGTCTATCGGATGCTCGGGGCTGGGCACGAGGCGGCACAGCGCGTTCTGCTCGGCCGTATCCGCGACATGGCTCTCGACATACGCGATCAGCGCGGCGCTGAACACCGGTTGGCACCAGCGCACCATCAGCAGATTGATCTGGTCGCCGTCGAATATAGGCAGCGCGGGCGGCATCTGGATCGCGCGGGCGGAGCAGTCGATGTAGAGCGTATCGGGATCGGCAGGTAGCGAGCCTCCATCGAGCGTGATCTGCGTCGACTGCACCGATTGCAGATGACCGAGACGCACAATGTCTTCAATGCGCCGGAGTTGTTCCAATTCCGCTTGAGAAATGATGGCGCATCGGTACATGCTGGGTTCGACTGCCTTGTCGATGCGCACGAGCAGGCCGCGCTGCTCCAGCCTGGCAAATAGATCGGGGATCGAAGTCGCCTCGGCAATGGCTTCGAACTGACCGATGGTGCTGCCGATCGTCCGCTCCAGATTCTCCGCACCGGGCTGCGTGTTGGCGCGGTCCAGCAGCCACGCATCGCGCGGCATGATCCAGCGGATACGTGGCGGCGCCACTCCGTTTTGCAGCAGCCAGAGGCAGGCATCCATTCCGGTTTTACCGGAACCGACCACCGTATAGCAGGCATGCGGACCTTGTATGTCGGGTAGCCGGTTCAACGGAATGCAATTCACGTCTGCTGCAACCGTGTACTTGGGAGGATGCGTCGACGGCACTTCTGTCCGCGCATGAGTGGCGTTCACGAGTTTCCTGCGCGCAACGACTTGCCGTTCGTCGCCATTCATCAACGACTTGAAGTGATGCGTGCCGCCTACGCCCGCGCTGTATTCGCTCATTGGAAACCATTGAACGCGGCCCGAGGGCAAGAAGCGCTGCCGCATCACCTGGTCGAAATGGCTCAGCACTTCCGCGCCGCTCGCCAACTCGTACATGCCTATGTTCAGGCCAGTCTCGTCTTTGGTCCAGGTGCTCAGCTCGCGCGAGTTCACGCCGTAAAAGGCGGACGGCTGGTGCAGACCGACGAATGGATAGGCGTCGTTCCAGTGACCGCCGGGACGATGGTGTCTGTCAACCATCACCACGTGGGCATCGGTCTCGCTGAGCAGCGTGTCGACGAAGGCCATGGCAGTCGCGCCCGCGCCGATGACGAGGTAGTCGGTTTCGATCGGTTGAGTGTCCATTGTCTCTCGCTCCCGATGCGTTCTACGGCGGCAACGCATTGCCGATGAATCATGTCGGTGCCGTATGTAAGCGCTCCAGCGAATCAATAAACCTCAATCGATCATTTTGCCGAGTTGCCCATTCGCCCACCTCAAGGGGATACCCGCACGCGTAGCTCGATGTTGATCCGCTCATGAATGGCCTCGCAATGACGAACGAGCGCGGGACGCGAGAGCACGTACTGTTTCAGCGGCGTGTCGATCTCGTAGAAGTAGATGTTGGCGACAAAGCCATAGATCGCCGCGTCGACGGCGGCAGGCTCGGGTCCAAAAACAAATCCGTCGTCGCCGAGCAGATCCGCCACGACACGCAGATCGTCGATACCTCTCGCATAGACCTGCTCCGGCTCATAGCGGCCAATGCCTTGATAGTGATACCGCAACCGGTTGTATTCGCGCGCGGCTTCGAGATCGCTCGCGCTCACGTCTGCGTGCGTTGCGAGAATGGCGTCGCGGAAAGACGGCCAGAAGCGGTCGTCGCGCCAGCGTGAAAAGCTCATCGGCCAGTACAGGTCGTCGAGCGTTCGCCGGACCAGAAAGTCGAGATTCAATTGCCCCGGCGAGAGCGCGTGGTCGATGCCTGGATCGTATCGACGCTTTAAATGCGCGATGATCCGGTCGCTATCGCCAATCGTTTCTTCGCCATCGACCAGATACGGCAACTGTCCGCGCGGTGCAAGGCTCGTGTCGAGGATGTGACGATGCTCGAAATCCATCCCGCACAGACGCATGAACGCGAATACCTTGAGACCGAAGGGATTGTTGTCGGCGACGCCAAACAGGTCGGGATACGAATAAAGCGTCAGCATGAGGCGCTCCTCGCCAGGGGCCGTCACTCTACGCGGAAGCCGCTACTGCGGCGCGCGGAAGTAAGCGGGTACGATGCTCCCAAGCTTACTCGACTCGCGGCTGAACGTCATGTAATCGGCGTGTGCGTCTCGTGCGCGCGCGAAGACGATATCGACGTGATCGGCTTTTTCTCGAGGCGCCGTACACAAGCTCCCGAACTCAGTGACCCAGACCGCTCTTGGCGAGTTGCTGCTCCACGAACTGGGCGAACAGTGAATGCAAATGTGTCGTCGGATGAAGGTCGTCGGCGAACATGTACGTTTGGTCCGCGTTAGAGCTCACGTACGTAGGCGGCGAGCACAGCAAGGACGTATTATTGGGCGTTTTCTTGGGGTCGCAGGCCTGCGCCGTGTTCGACACGGTGAAGCCATTGGCCTGAAAGTTCGCGATGATCCCGTTCAACCACGTGTAGGCATCGATCTGGATGACTTTCGCTTGCAGGCCACCGGTCTGCAACGCGGTGTTCAGGGTATCGTTGAACAGTTGCGATAACTGGGTCAAGTTGGCCCCGCCATCGGACGACGTGATGCCGTCCGGCGAGAGTCCGACATTCGGAAGATTGACAACCACGACGTGCACACCGCCGTTCTGGACGATCTGCCCGATTATCTGAGCGAGGGTGTTGGCCGCGGTCTGCACGGTCGGCGCCGCAGCCGGCAGCGGCCCGGCGCGAAGCACGTCGTTCGCGCCCGCCCAGACGAGCACCAGTTGATTGGCGTTAAAGCTGCTGTGCGCGGCCAGATAGCTCGAAACCTGCTGATTGACAGGCATTTCGACGTTGCCGATCACCGCAGTCAGAAAATCGGATTGGTTTGCCGGCGTCGCAACCGTGGCACCGCCTTCCGCATAACCGAGGCCGCCCTGCGCACTGAGCTTATGCGTAATGTCGATCGTGTATGCGGCCTTTAGCGTGTCGCCGTAGTACTGCGCGACATTCTGAGTCCACACTTGTCCAGGATTCGTCGTGAAACGCCCGCCGCCGACCGCGCTTGCGAGCGGCGCGTAGGTGCCGACGTCGGAAAGACTGTCGCCGAACGAGACGATTTGCAGATTGATGCCGCCTGCCGGTGTGGCTGCGCTGCCGCTATTATTCGAGTCGCCTCCGTGCCCGCCACACGCCGCGAGCAGTGAGATCGCCACGGCAAAAATTGCAGCGCGTACCTTGTCATTTATTCCATGCATCGCAGCGTCTCCCTAACCGGCCGGAGAGCTGTGGCCGCTTTGCGGCTTAACCGCGCGTCGCTCTCCCGATAAGCACTCCATTCAAGCAAAAAGCGTGCGCTGTCGCAGTTGGCATTGCCGGGTTGTCATGCACGCTCTCGAGAGCGGCGGACGACATGAAGCAGTTACGGGGAGTACGACCGTCGTCAATTAAAGGATTCCATATCAATTCAGCGCCGGGATTTTCCGCGTGTGCCTCATGACTTATCGGACACATCTGCCAGCGTAGAATCACACACTCACTTCAAAAAACTCGCTCCCTATTACACACAAAACGGATCCGACATGGAAATCAAGTGGATCGAGGACTTCATCGCACTCTCCCAGTATCAAAGCTTCTCGCGCGCGGCGGAGTTCCGGAATGTCACGCAGTCAGGATTCAGCAGGCGCATTCAGTCGCTTGAGCAGTGGGTGGGCGCGGACCTGATCGACCGCAGCAGTTTCCCTCCGACGCTGACGCCAGCCGGGCAACTGTTTCGTGAGGCCGCGGTCGACATATTGGGCAAGCTGTTCGATACGCGAGCCATCATTCGCATCGATCAACGCATGGCCGGCAAAGGCTTGCAGATTGCAGCGGGCCATACGATCGCGCTGAGTTTCCTGCCGGCCTGGTTGAAGGCGCTGACGGCACGTTTCGGTGAGGTCCGTGCCCGCGTGATACCCACTAATGTCCACGACTCCATTCTGATGCTCGTGAACGGCAACTGCGAACTGATGTTCGCCTATCATCACCCGGAGCTTCCCCTTCATCTCGACCCGATCAGGTATGAGCATGTCACCGTCGGCGTCGATGTACTGCTGCCAGTCTGCCGGCCAAATCCACGTGGTGCGCCCGTCTTCCGGTTGCCGGGAACAGCGGCCCGTCCATTGCCGTTGATTTCGTATACAGAAACCAGCTATTTCGGCCGCTGCCTTGCACTGCTTTTGAGCCGGGTCGACACGACGCCGGCATTGCGGCCTCACTACGAGTCCGATATGGCGGAGGTCCTCAAGAAACTGGTCCTGGAAGGCGAAGGAGTCGCGTGGCTTCCCAAAAGCTCGATCGTCACCGAACTCGACTCGGGCGAGCTGGTGCTCGCGGGCCGCGACACATGGAATCTTGAAGTCGAACTTCGCGCCTACCGTGATGCGTCGAATCGCAATGAGTTTCTCGACACGCTCTGGCGCGACCTTCGCGCCGCGTCACCTGCGGTCGATTAGGGGTTATCCCGCGTTATGCGAGTTTCGCATATCCCCATGCAGGACCCGAATCGAGTCTTTTTCGATCATCTCTATCATCCGTCCATACACAGAAACGCCGCGTCGCTAACGACGTTTTTGCCTCCTGCCAGCGTACTGCGGTCACGTCTGACCCTTGTGCGCATCCCTCGGACTGATGGAAATGAAAAACCGCCTAACTTTCTATATTGTGGTCGGCATGGCGCTCGGCGTGATTGTCGGCTACGTGTGCCACCGGAGCGCCGCCGGTGCTGCGGAAGCGAAGACCATCGCCGGTTACTTCTCGATCATCACCGATATCTTCTTGCGGCTCGTGAAGATGATCATCGCGCCGCTCGTCTTCGCCACGCTGGTGTCCGGTCTCGCCGGCATGGAAGGGACGAGCGACGTGCGCAGAATCGGGCTCAGGTCGGTGGGATGGTTCGTGTGCGCCTCACTGTTCTCGCTCGCGCTCGGCCTCGTCCTTGCGAACGCGCTGCAACCCGGCGCGGGACTGCATATGACGCAGACCAGTTCCGATGTGGCCACGGGCCTCAACACCGCGGGTCTGAACTTCAAGGACTTCGTCACGCATGCGTTTCCCTCCAGCATCATCGATGCGATGGCTCGAAATGACATCCTGCAAATCCTCGTCTTTTCGGTCCTGTTCGGCGTCGTCCTGAGCGCCATCAAAAAGGACCCGCGTGTCACACCGCTGATCGCCGCCATCGATGCGCTCGTACCTACCATGCTGAAGTTGACCGACTATGTGATGCGGCTCGCACCCATCGGTGTTTTCGGCGCCCTGGCATCCGCGATTACGGTGAACGGCCTGGATGTGCTGGCCACGTACGGCAAGCTCGTCGGCAGCTTCTATCTCGGTCTTGTCACGCTGTGGATCGTCCTCATCCTCGTCGGTCATGTCTTTCTGGGCAAGTCGATCTGGAAGTTGCTAAAAGCCGTCCGGGAACCCGCCATGCTCGCCTTCTCGACTGCGAGCAGCGAGGCCGCTTATCCGCGTCTGACCGAGAAGCTCGAAGCGTTCGGTATCGACAAGAAAGTCGTCGGCTTTACGTTGCCGCTTGGCTATGCGTTCAATCTCGATGGCTCGATGATGTACCAGGCGTTTGCCGCGATTTTCATTGCGCAGGCGTTCGGCATCGACATGCCGCTCAGCGCGCAAATCATGATGTTGCTGGTCCTGATGTTGAGCAGCAAGGGAATGGCCGGCGTCGCAAGAGGTTCCGTGGTGGTGGTCGCCGCTGTTGCGCCGATGTTTCACCTGCCCCCGTCCGGCGTGGTGCTGATCCTCGCTATCGATCAGATTCTCGATATGGGGCGAACCGCCACGAACGTGATTGGCAACAGCATCGCGACGGCCGTTATTGCGAAGTGGGAAGCGAAGCGGGCCGTCAAGCAGTTCGCCGATGGTGACAGCGTTGCCTTGGGCCAACTGCAAGGCGAGACGAAATGATCAGCGCAAGCGTGCTGAGCGGGAAGAAGTTCGGCGTGGTGGGCGGCCTGGGTCCACTGGCGAGTGCCGACGTCTTTTTCAAGCTCGTCAAATCGACGCCCGCGTCGAGCGATGCGGAACACGTCGACGTCATTTTCGAACAGCATCCCTTCGGCGGCGCGGTCACGGGTAGCGAAGCGACGACTCAGCGCAAGCTGTACATCTTCGACATGATCAGCAGTTTCGAGAAGCGAGGCGTGACGACCGTCGTACTCCCGTGCTTTCTCAGTCATACGTTCATCGATGAGCTGAAGGCTAACTCGCCCTTGCAGATTGTCGATATGGTCGAAGCCGTGCGCAGCCATGTTCGCAGAAAATTTCCGACTGCGCGGCGAGTCGGCGTGCTGACCTCGGACTACACCCGTCGAAAAGGATTGTTTGAGAAGTATTTCGCGGCACCGGAATTTGAAATCATTCATCCCCGTCCACGTGACGGCGTCGACCTCATCACCGAAGCGGTCTACGGCGCGAACGGCGTCAAGAGCGGAAACCTGTCTGGCCGGCCCGTTGCGCTTCTGCGCGAGGCGTGCGAGGACCTCATTGCGCAAGGCGCCAATATCATTGTGCCGGGCATGACCGAGATCGCACTCGTGGCCGAGGAAATGGGTGCTTTCCGAGTGCCACTGATCGATTCGAATCTTGCCTATGCGCAGTACGTGATAGCGGGCGATTACGGTTCGCCCGAATCAATCTTCAAGGTGGGAGTGGTGGGTGGGGTTGGGCCCGCGGCTACGGTGGACTTCATGCAGAAGATCGTACGCAACACGCCGGCGAATCGCGACCAGGACCATATCAGGCTTCTGATTGAACAGAATCCCCAGATTCCCGATCGCACGGAAAACCTGATCGGTGACGGGCCCGACCCGACTATTTCGCTTTACGCGACCTGCAAGAAGCTCGAGTCGGGCGACGCGGACCTCATCGCTATTCCGTGTAACACCGCGCATGCATTTGTCGAACGCATTCAGCCGTATCTCGGCATACCAATCGTCAATATGTTGACGGTGACGGTCCGCCATCTCCGCGAGACGTTTCCGCTGCTTCGTTCCGTCGGCGTGCTGGCAACTTCGGGCACGATCGCAAGCGGCGTCTACGAGAAGGCTCTTGAATCAGGAGGATTGCAGCAAATCGTGCCTCGCGCGGATTTGCAGGCGCGGGTGATGGAAGCGATCTACGGCAAGGAAGGCGTGAAGGCGGGATTTACCACCGGACAGTGCCTGGACGATGTCTGCGCCGCCATTGACGGGCTCATTGCGGAAGGCGTCGAAGTGATCATCCTGGGATGCACCGAGTTGCCGCTTTTATTGCCGCAGAAGAGTTTCGTCGGCACGACCGGCATGCGCGTCAGTCTGGTCGACCCGACCGATGTCCTGGCACAGCAATGCGTGGCCCTGGCAACGGCGGCCGCGGAACGGCCCACTACCCGATCGGAACACCAACCCGGTCAAATTCGCTGACTAACGCGACATACCAACGAACACAGTAGTACTGCCTGATGACGTCGACATGCGACGTCTTTCTTTGCGCTGTTAAATCCTTATAGGACACTGGACATGAACATCAAGACTACCCTTCAACAGGCTGCCTGTCTGCGTAAGTCGAGCACAACGCTAGCCGCTGTGCTTCTGGTATGCGCTGGTTCCTTGTACGGCACCAGCGTTTGGGCTGCGGACACAACCTCTGATAACGCGCCCGCTACCGATGCGGCAAGCCCGGCCGCCGCCTCGCCGCGGATTCTCGTTTTGGCGACCGGCGGCACGATTGCCGGCACAGCCGACCCGCGTTCGGCCATTGGCTACAACTCGGGCAACGTCAAAGGTCAGGAACTGGTTCGGGCGGTTCCAGGCATTGAGAAACTCGGGAGCATCACCTCTGAGCAGATATCCAATGTCGGATCGCAGGATATGAACGACGAGATCTGGTTCCGGCTCGCGCGCCGCATCCAGGAGGCCTTCGATCGAAATGAAGCAGACGGGATCGTGATCACCCACGGCACGGATACGATGGAAGAAACGGCATTCTTCCTGCAAAACGTTGTGCGCTCGGATAAGCCGGTGATTCTGGTGGGGTCGATGCGGCCCGGCGGATCGACGAGCGCGGATGGCCCCAACAATCTCTACGAAGCCGTGGAAGTAGCAGCGAGTCCGAAAGCGCGAGGTCGAGGTGTGATGGTGGTCATGAATGATCAGATCCACGGGCCGCGCTGGATTACCAAGACCAACACGACAGCCGTGCAGACTTTTGCTTCGCCGAACGCGGGTGTGATCGGCTATGTCGATCCGGCCAGCATTCGTTTCGTCGCGCCCGCGCCCGCTCTTGCCTCAACACGCGATACCCTTGGCTTGCCGGCAAATGGCCGTCTACCGCGTGTGGAAATCGTCTATGCGCACAGCAACATGGACGGAGCGCAGATCGATCACGCTATTGCCGATGGAGCCAAAGGTATCGTGCTGGCGGGCGAAGGCGATGGCGATGCATCCAAGGAGGCGCTGGCTGCCCTCGACCGGGCGGCGAAAAAGGGCATCGTGGTTGTCCGCTCGACGCGCGTGATGTCGGGGTTCGTCAACAGAAACGTGGAAGTCGAGGACGACAAGCGTGGTTTCGTCGTCTCGCTCGATCTGAATCCACAAAAGGCGCGCTTGCTCACCCAGTTGCTGATCGCGAACGGTACAACCAATCCCGCCAAAGTCCAACAGGCGTTCTCCGGCACGTTTTGACGGGGGTGCGCGGCACGAGCCAATCTTGGACGGCCAAGCGGCCGTCTTCGATTGGCGAGCCGTGACAGCCGATCCGCTCGTTAGTCTCGCGCCCTGTCGATCGCGCTGACAGCCAACTCCCGCGCAAGGTCCGCGTACAGTTCGGCCCACTTGCCTATCAAACTGGGATCATCGGTCAGGAAAAGCGGGTGTTCGGCCCAGGCGCTGACGTCCGCACCTTTCCAGGCCATTTCGAATATCCGCAACTCCTCATCCTCGCTGACGCCGACGTCGACCAGTTCGCCGAACGAGGCGAGGTTGGACAGCGACACCTCATGGGCCGCAATGCCGTGGATAGCACCCAGCGCGCCGGTCGCCCGCTTTCGAGCATCGTCGCGGCCACCGGCAAACAGGAACACGATGCTTTCGTCGTGCGCGTTGTTGAATACCGCCCGATACAGCGAGGTTTTGCAGCGATGGCTCAGTTGCGTGCCCATGGTTGCCCCCGGTTCCGAAAACTGTTCGTCGTTTTGCTCCGCCGCCTGGGTCCCGCTGAGTGGCGTCTCCGAACGCTGCTGCCGGTCGCGGTATCTGTCGCTGCTCCAGTACAGGTAAATACCGCACACGACCAGGCAGGCCAGCGCGAGAATCCCGACGCCCCCAAGTATCGCCAGATCCGCATGCGCCATTTCAGGCCTCCTCTAGTCTCGCGCGTGCCTCGCCCGCCATTTGCTGGACCATGCCGGGCACGCCATCTATCAGAATACGGCGGCCCCGCTCGACTTTTTAAACCGTCCCACGCACGAAGCGGACGTGGGCGGCGAAGAATCGGTCCGCTCGCACCGCCGGCGTGGCCATGATCCGCGAGCGTAGGGACGATGCTTCGAGTATCTGATGGGAGTTGTTATTGATCAACAGAGCACACCTCTCTATTGACCAATCGGCCCCGCTATAGGACGCTATTAGGCTGACGGCAGTGCACCGGACGGCTGTCACGCCCGCTCCGATCTTCCGAAACTGCGCCTCCGCATACGCCGGGCCTAGGTCGCGGCAACAAAGTCCAGCGGCTCCTTTTGCAGTTCAGCCGCGATGAAGTCGACAAATGCGCGGCCCGCCAGACGGGTGGCTCGGTCACCGGCCTCGTCTACGATGTAAAGACAGACCATATCGAAACGGTCGTTTCTTCTGCACCGCTGCGGCCCGACTCGGATCAATGAACGTCAACAAGGCTCGGCGGCATGCGCAAGCTCTCGCGCATGCCGTCCACCGCATCTACACACCAGCCAGCGCCGGCAGATCCACCTCATACGAAACGCGTTCGCGCCAGCTACTCATCTCTGGCTGATGAACCACGCGACTCTGACGCGGCGCGCTTTCGACACGTCTCGGCAATGGCGCCGGATAACGCGCACGTTTCTTCTCCAGAATGGCCTGGCTCAAAAACTCAGCGCTGTAGGCATTCAACAAGTGCGCATGATGCGCTTCGATATAAGCGGCAATCTGCGCCTGTTCGCCTTCGATCATGGCCAGTAACGCCAGCGTCTGCGCATCCCAACGAAAGCGCAGGCCGAGTTCGTCGAAAGCGGCGTTATAGGCGCACAACTGCGCCTGGATTTCGGCATGGTGCACGCTGTCGCCAGCGTCGAATTGCAAGGGGTTCATGGTCGTCTCCATCAGGCAGTTGGCATGACCAAAGAGTAGAAGAGCCCATGAATAAACAATAGTTAAAGTTTTTTCGAAAAACGATAGTGTTTTGTTTATATATTGGTTTACCCCAAGTAGCCTCAGGAGCCAGATCTGCGCACTTAAACAGTGGGGCGTCGCCCTCAATCAAGCCATGGCTAAGGGCGGCAGTCGATCCATTAGGAATACCTAATGCAAACCATAAAATGTTTTAACTTTTACTTATTACTGTTCTCGCGCAGCATCCCCTCAGACGCGCTGCACGACCTATTGCCTCTCATCCGGCGGTTCTGCGTTTGACGGGTAAGGGTTTTCGTTAGTGCAGCTCCCTCTGGCCGACCATTGGCGCCTCGTTGCCCGCAAACTTAGCGGCGATGGAGCGGTTCGATCACGTAGGTCCAACGCGCCGCTTGAGCGCGACGGAATATACAGGAGACGGAGACATGGGCTATTCCAGTGCATCGGAAAGAGGCCGTACTGCATTCACGCATCACCGCTGGGTGCAACTCGCGATCGGCATTGTGTGCATGGGACTCGTCGCGAACCTGCAATATGCGTGGACGCTGTTCGTCGTACCGATGGACAACGCCCACCATTGGGGACAAGCGGCGATCCAGACCGCGTTCACGATCTTCATCGTCACCGAAACCTGGCTCGTGCCAGTCGAAGGCTGGCTCGTCGATAAGTTCGGGCCGCGCCCGGTCGTAATCGGCGGCTCGCTGTGCGCGGCGCTCGGCTGGATCATCGACGCGCATGCGAGCAGTCTCGCCGCGCTGTATGTCGCGGCAGTCATCGCCGGGATCGGCGCGGGCTGCGTGTACGGCACCTGCGTCGGCACGGCGCTCAAATGGTTTCCGGACAAGCGCGGTCTCGCGGCTGGTTTGACCGCGGCGGGTTTTGGCGCTGGCGCGGCCGTCACCGTGATTCCGATCGCCGACATGATCCAGCGTTCCGGCTACCAGCACACGTTCATGTTCTTCGGCATTTTCCAGGGCGTCTGCATTCTGCTGCTCGCCACCATGCTGATCCGGCCGAAGCCGCCCGCAACCGCCGTCGCCGCTAAACGCATCGTCGCTAGCAAGATCGACTACACGCCAGGCGAGATGATCCGTTCGCCGCTCTTCTGGGTGCTGTATCTGATGTTCGTATTCGTCGCGGCCGGCGGCATCATCGCGACCGCGCAGCTCGGGCCGATTGCGAAGGAATACGGCTTTGCCAAGCTGCCTGTGAATCTGATGGGCATCACGCTGCCGCTCCTCACGATGACACTGTCTATCGACAACCTGTGCAACGGCTTCACCCGTCCCTTGTGCGGCTTTCTGTCGGACCGCATCGGCCGGGAAAACACGATGTTCATGATCTTTCTCGGCGAAGGCGTCGCACTGCTAGGACTCATGCAGTTCGGCCATAACCCGTACGCCTTCATGTTCTTCGCGGCCGCCGTGTTCCTGTGCTGGGGCGAAATCTTCTCGATCTTCCCGGCGACCTGCGCGGACACGTTCGGCAGCAAATACGCCGCAGCCAACGCGGGAACGCTTTACACCGCGAAGGGCACGGCATCGATGCTGGTACCGCTTGCATCGGTGCTGTCGGTGAACGGCGGATGGAGCACGGTGTTCATCTCGGCCGCCGTGGTGTCGATCGCGGCAGCCGTGTCCGCAAAGTTCATCCTCGCCCCCATGAGAAAGCGCTGGATCGAAAACTCAGGCGCGCCGACCAGCGTGGTCATCGCTGAGGCAAGGCTGCAGCCGTCGTCCGGCGGCACGCCTGATTGACTGACCACGTGAGCGCACCGCTCGCAACAAACCACACAACGCCCCGCCACCAAGGAGAGATGTCATGGCAGAAGCCGACCAGCCCACAACAGACGAAACGTCGACACAACAGGCGACCGAGACGACCGACGGATTCCATCTCGTCATCGACGCGCTGAAACTGAACGACATCAACACCATCTTTGGCCTGGTCGGCATCCCGATCACCGACCTGGCGCGGCTTGCCCAAGCCGAAGGCATGCGTTTCATCGGCTTTCGCCATGAACAGCACGCAGGCAATGCGGCGGCCGTTTCCGGTTACATGACGAAGAAGCCGGGAATCTGCCTGACGGTGTCGGCACCCGGCTTTCTGAATGGACTGACCGCGCTCGCCAACGCGACCACCAACTGCTTCCCGATGATCCTGATCAGCGGTTCGAGCGAGCGCGAAATCGTCGACCTGCAGCAGGGTGACTACGAAGAGATGGATCAGTTGAATGCGGCCAAGCCGTACGCGAAGGCCGCGTATCGCGTGCTGCATGCGGAAGATATCGGCATCGGCGTGGCGCGGGCAATCCGGGCTGCGGTGTCGGGCCGTCCGGGCGGCGTGTATCTGGACTTGCCTGCCAAGCTGCTCGCGCAAACGCTGGACGCCGTGAAAGCGCAGCAATCGCTGGTGCGCGTGATCGACGCCGCGCCGCGTCAGTTGCCCGCACCGGAATCGGTCAAGCGTGCAATCGATGTGCTGAAGAGCGCCAAGCGTCCGCTGATCCTGCTCGGCAAGGGCGCGGCGTACGCGCAAGCCGACGCGGAGATTCGCGCGTTCGTCGAACAAAGCGGCATTCCGTATCTGCCGATGTCGATGGCCAAGGGCCTGCTGCCCGATACGCACGAGCAATCGGCGTCGGCGGCTCGTTCGTTCGTGCTGCAGGAAGCCGATGTCGTCGTGTTGATCGGCGCGCGTCTGAACTGGTTGCTCTCGCATGGCAAGGGCAAAACGTGGGGCGCCGAGCCGAAGAAGTTCGTCCAGATCGACATCTCGCCGACGGAAATCGACAGCAACGTCGCGATTGCCGCGCCGGTGATCGGCGATATCGGCTCGTGCGTGGCGGCACTGCGCGAAGGCATCGATGCGAGCTACACGAAGCCGAGCGCCGAGTGGACCGGCGCGATCGCCGAGCGCAAGAACAAGAACCTCGCCAAGATGGCCGCGACGCTCGACAAGAATCCGTCGCCGATGAATTTCCACAGCGCGTTGCGCGCGATCCGCGACGTGCTGAAGACGCGCCCGGACATCAACGTCGTCAATGAAGGCGCGAACACGCTCGACTACGCGCGCAGCATCATCGACATGTACGAGCCGCGCAAGCGCTTCGATTCGGGCACGTGGGGAATCATGGGCATCGGCATGGGCTTCGCGATCGGCGCGGCGGTGACGAGCGGCAAACCGGTTGTAGCGATCGAAGGCGACAGCGCATTCGGCTTCAGCGGCATGGAACTCGAAACCATCTGCCGATACGACCTGCCGGTCTGCACGATCGTCTTCAACAACAACGGCGTGTATCGCGGCACCGACGTGAACCCGACTGGCGGCAAGGACGTCGCGCCGACCGTGTTCGTGAAGAACGCGCGTTACGACAAGATGATCGAGGCATTCGGCGGCATCGGCTATCACGCGACCACGCCCGAAGAGTTGACGAAGGCGCTGCTCGAATCGATCGCTTCGGGCAAGCCGAGCCTGATCAATGCCGTCATCGACGAAGCGGCCGGCACCGAAAGCGGCCGACTGACCAATTTGAATCCGCAAAGCGCGGCAATGAAAAAGTAGTCTGGGCAACCACGGAGATTTCAACATGAGCAAACCTCTCGAAGGCATCAGGATCATCGACTTCACGCACGTTCAAGCGGGCCCCGCATGCACGCAGTTGCTCGCCTGGTTCGGCGCGGACGTCATCAAGGTTGAACGGCCGGGTTCCGGCGACGTGACGCGCAATCAGTTACGCGATATCCCCGATGCGGACGCGCTGTACTTCACGATGCTCAACAGCAACAAGAAGTCGCTCACGCTGGACACGAAAAAACCCGAAGGCAAAGAGGTGCTCGAAAAGCTGATCCGCGAATCGGATGTGCTGGTCGAGAATTTCGGCCCGGGCGCGTTGGACCGGATGGGCTTTTCGTGGGAACGGCTGAACGAACTCAACCCGAAGATGATCGTCGCCTCGGTGAAGGGCTTCAGCGACGGCCACCACTACGACGACCTGAAGGTCTACGAAAACGTCGCGCAATGCGCAGGCGGCGCGGCCTCCACCACCGGCTTCTGGGACGGCCCGCCGACCATCAGCGCCGCGGCGCTCGGCGATAGCAACACCGGCATGCATCTGGCCATTGGCATTCTGACTGCATTGCTGGGACGCGACAAAACCGGCAAGGGCCAGAAAGTCGCCGTGTCGATGCAGGACAGCGTGCTCAACCTGTGCCGCGTGAAACTGCGCGACCAGCAGCGGCTGGAGCGCGTTGGCTACCTCGAGGAATATCCGCAGTATCCGCACGGCGAATTCAGCGATGTGGTGCCGCGCGGCGGCAATGCGGGCGGCGGCGGCCAGCCGGGTTGGGTGCTCAAGTGCAAGGGCTGGGAAACGGATCCGAACGCTTACATCTACTTCACGATCCAGGGCCACGCGTGGGAACCGATCTGCAAAGCGCTCGGCAAGCCCGAGTGGATCGATGACCCGGCCTACAAGACGGCGGAAGCACGTCAACCGCATATCTTCGACATCTTCAAAACGATCGAAGGCTGGCTTGCCGACAAGACCAAGTTCGAAGCGGTCGACATCCTGCGCAAGTTCGACATTCCGTGCGCACCGGTGCTGACCATGAAGGAACTGGCCAACGATCCCTCGCTGCGCGCGAGCGGCACGATTGTCGAAGTGCCGCACAAGAAACGCGGCTCGTATCTGACTGTCGGCAGCCCGATCAAGTTTTCGGATATGAAGCCGGAAATCACCGCCTCGCCGCTGCTGGGCGAACACACGGAAGAAGTGCTCGCGAGCCTCGGCTACAGCAAGCAGGACATTTTCAACCTGCGCGAAGTGAAAGCGGTTTAAATGGTGCTATGCAAGGCCGGGTATAAGCCCGGCCTTGCCGATGCGGCGTCCCTGGCGGCGCCGTATTCTATTGAGCATTCGTGTTTTCACATTGGGGGAGCGCCATGCAGCACGCCATCGACTTCCAGCAACTTGCCAACGCAATCGGCGACGCGATCATCATTTCAGACGCCCGCGGCAGCATCACATTCTGGAACCCCGCGGCTGAACGCATGTTCGGCTTCACGCAAAGCGAGGCGCTCGGCAACTCGCTGGACCTGATCATCCCGGAACGTCTGCGCGGCCGCCATTGGGACGGCTATCAGAAGACCATGGCAACAGGCGAAACCCGCTATGGCAACGACGTGTTGCGCGTCCCCGCCGTGCACAAGGACGGGCGCTCGCTGTCGATTGCCTTCACGGTCGCCTTGCTGCACTCGCCGACAAACGAACTCACCGGCATCGTCGCAGTGATCCGCGACGAAACCAGCCGCTTCCAGGAGGATCGCCTGCTGCGCAAACGGCTTGCCGAACTGGAGGCATCCGCCGGCGCGTGAGCGCGTCGTCGCCCCAGTCCTTGGCCGTTCCCGCCGTCGTCTTGCCGTCCGTCGCTGTAGACTCTGCCAGATCGCGTTTTCAATCACACCGGATCAGGCAACATGGACCGCATCGACGCAATGAAGGTGTTCGTCGCCACGCTCGACGAAGGGAGCCTGGCCGGCGCGAGCCGTCGGCTCGGCCGCTCGCCCGCCGCGGTTAGCCGCGCCATTGCGTTCCTGGAAGAACATGTCGGCACGGCCCTGCTGCATCGCACGACGCGGACCATCAAACTGAGCGAAGCCGGCGAGCGATATGCCGCCGCCTGCCGGCGCATTCTCACCGATCTCGAAGAGGCCGATCTGCTGATCGCCGGCGAGCGCTCCGCGCCGCGCGGGCTGCTCACGATCACCGCACCGGTGGCCGCCGGCCAGGACATGCTGCAGCCGATCATCGACGAATTCGTCGACCGCTATCCGGCGGTCTCGGTGCGCCTGAATATGCTCGACCGCCCGGTGAGCCTGATTGACGAAGGGATGGATCTGGCGTTGCGCATCGCCCATCTGCCCGATTCGACGCTGGTGGCGATCCCCGTCGGCGAAGTGCGGCGGGTCGTTGCCGCGTCGCCTCGCTACCTGGCGAAGCACCCGCCAATCACCGAACCTGCCGATCTGGCCCAGCATCAGATCATCTCCATGACCCACTTCGGCCTGGATTCGTGGAGCTTTCCGCCGCCGAACGGCTCGACGATTCCGCGCGTCGTGCAATTCACGCCCCGCTTTATCGTCAACAGTATTCAGGCGGCCGTGGCCTCTGCGGTCGCGGGACACGGCGTCACTCGCATGTTTTCCTACCACATCGCCGAACAGGTCAAGGACGGCTCGCTCAAGATCGTCCTGAGCGACAACGAGCCCGCTCCGCTGCCGGTCCACCTGCTGACGCCGCACGGGCGCCTTGCCGTGCCCAAGGTGCGCGCGTTCGTCGATTTCGCTGCGCCGCGCCTGCGCCAGCATTTCACCCAATCCCAGCGGATTACCACGCGAAATTGAATCGTTTCGCGGAAGAATGTCTACCGTGCCGCGTGGATTCTCTCTTCAATCGGTTCAATCTAGACTTAGTCCCATCGAGATCACCTAGCGCAAGCGGTCGGCCGTCCCGGCGAGTTCACTGACACGACCGACGCCGGGCTCGATTTGAATCGGCAATCTTCGCAACGGGCAAACATCCCGCATGTGGACGGCGGCCACAGCGCCGGCGCCCCCGGCATCGCTCGTCCCATGGCGAGGCATTCCGCATTCAGTTTGCAATCCTCATGAGAGGCATTGCAAGTCGTGACCTTCGTACCTATCGTGTCGAGCCCGCCAGCAAGACGAGTCGACACGCAACCGAACAGTGGAGGCAGTGATGCAACGTGCAGTCGTCAACGAACCGATCCCGCCGGCATTCAATGTCTGGCGCGGCACGCTGGCAGGAGCCAGCGCGAGCCTTGTCGGTATCGGCCTCGCGCGTTTTGCTTATACCCCGTTATTGCCGGCGATCGTCAGCGCGCACTGGTTTCCGGCGTCGACCGCTGCCTATCTCGGTGCAGCCAATCTCGGCGGCTATCTGGCGGGCGCGCTCGCAGGCGGTTGGCTGGCACGGCGTTTCGACGCCACGTTCGTTCTGCGCGCGATGATGCTGCTCGTGACCGTCGCGTTCGTCGCCTGCGCGTTTCCGGTTTCGTTTCTCTGGTTCTTCGGCTGGCGCTTCGCATCCGGCCTGGCGGGCGGCGCGCTGATGGTGCTCGCCGCGCCGACCGTCCTCGCGCACGTCACCCCATCGCGCAAGGGCTTTGCGAGCGGTGCGATCTTCAGCGGCATTGGTCTTGGCATTGCGGCCTCCGGGACGATCGTGCCGATACTGCTGCGTCAGGGCCTGATGCAAACGTGGCTGGGACTTGCCGCGATCTCCCTCGCGCTGACGGCCGTCGCGTGGAACGGGTGGCCCGGCCGAGGCGAATCCGCCGTGCAGCACACGGCGCATCACCGAGGGCATGGCCGGTCTTATCCGGCTGCATCGATGCGCGCGCTCTACACCGAGTATGCGTTGAACGCCGTGGGGCTCGTTCCGCACATGATCTTTCTGGTCGATTTCGTGGCACGCGGCCTCGGCAAGGGCCTCGATGTCGGCGCGCAATATTGGGTGCTGTTTGGACTCGGCGCGATTGTGGGCCCGTTGCTGAGTGGTCATCTGGCTGACCGTACCGGGTTCGGTCCGGCGCTGCGCGTGGCCTATCTCCTGCAGATCGTCGCGGTCGCGCTGCCGGCTGTCGTGCGCGGACCTGCGGCACTGATCGTGTCGAGCGTCGTAGTCGGCGCGTTCGTGCCGGGCATCGTCGCGCTCGTGCTCGGCAGGGTCAATGAATTGCTCGCGCATCATCCGGCTGCCCAGAAAGGCGCCTGGAGCGCGGCGACCACCAGTTTCGCCGTCTTGCAGGCCGTCGCGGCGTACGGCTTGTCGTTTCTGTTCGCGCACGACGGCGGCAACTACGCGACGCTGTTCGTGATCGGCGCGGCGTCTTTGGCGCTTGCTCTGGCGGTGGATCTGTTCGCGGCGCTTCGCTTCGGTTCGAAGCAAGCCTAGCCACTCCGCTCCAGGCGTTTTTATCCACTACTCGAACTGTGAGAACCCCATGACCTCCGATATCCGCTTTCTGCAAGCACTTGGCGTGCAACATCCCATCATTCAGGCGCCGATGGCAGGCATCTCGACGCCCGCACTGGCCGCCGCGGTTTCCAATGCCGGCGCGCTCGGCTCGATCGCCGTGGGTGCGAGCACCGCGCAGCAAGCGCGTGAACTGATCGTCGCGACACGCGCGCTCACGAGCAAGCCGTTCAATGTCAACGTGTTCTGCCATCGGCCGGCGTACAGCGATCCGCTTCGCGAAGCGACCTGGCTTGCGCATTTGCAGCCGCTGTTCGCCGAGTTCGGCGCCAGAACACCCGCTGCGCTCAAGGAGATTTACACGAGCTTTGTAGTCGACGAGGCGCTGCTGCAAGTGCTGATCGAAGAGCGTCCCGCTATCGTCAGTTTCCATTTCGGGCTGCCATCGCGCGAATGGATCAATGAACTGCATCGCGCCGGCATTCTGCTGTTCGGTTGCGCGACCACGCCGCACGAGGCCATGCAGATCGAGCAAGCCGGACTCGATGCGATCGTCGCACAAGGTGCGGAAGCAGGCGGTCACCGCGGCGTTTTCAATCCGGACGATGACGCGATGATCGGCACCCTGGCGCTGGTCAGGCTGATCGCAAAACAGTCGACGCTGCCGGTCATCGCCGCGGGCGGCATCATGGACGGTCAAAGCATTGCCGGCGCACTGCTCCTCGGCGCTCGCGCAGTGCAGATGGGCACCGCGTTCGTGCTGTGTCCCGAATCGGGCGCGGATGCCGCCTACCGGAGCGCACTGACCACCCAACGCGCGTACCGGACGGCCGTGACGGCCGCGATCTCCGGCCGCCCGGCACGTGGGCTGAGCAACCGGTTGTTTACCGACGTCGACTCGCCGGACGCGCCGCCGCTGCCGGACTATCCGATTGCATATGACGCCGCCAAGGCGCTGAACGCCGCGGCCCGCGCAAAGGGCAGCACCGAATTTGCCGTCCAATGGGCCGGCCAGGGCGCGCCGCTCGCGAGAGCATTGCCTGCGGCGGAGCTGGTTGCCACGTTGGTGAGCGAACTTGCCGAAGCAGAGGGCCGGTCACGCTCGCAGTCATTTGCCGGGACGACGATATGAACACCCCCCAACAAGCTTCCCTGCCGTCCGCTCAGGCAACGCGCGGTCTCGATTATTCCGCGCGACATGAGCGTTACTGGCGCCGCAATCTGGCCGTGTGCGTATTCGGCTCGTTCACCACGCTCGTCAGCCTGAGCATGCTGCTGCCGTTCTTGCCCATCTACGTCCAGCAACTCGGTGTGCAGTCGCAGTCCGCCGTCATCCAGTGGTCGGGAATCGCGTTCGGCGCCACGTTTTTTGGAACTGCGATCACCGCGCCCGTGTGGGGACGGCTTGCCGATCGTTATGGCCGCAAGCCGATGCTGGTGCGCGCGGCCGTCGGCATGGCGGTGGTGATGTCCTTGATCGGCATTGCGCACAACGTGCATCAGCTCGTCGCCCTGCGCTTGCTCGCGGGCCTGGTAGGCGGCTACTCGTCGGCGTCGACGGTGATGGTCGGCACACAGGCGCCGAAGGAACGCGCGGGCTGGGCGCTGGGCGTGCTGTCGACGGGCGCGCTGGCCGGTAATCTGATCGGGCCGCTCGTCGGCGGATTCTTGCCGGGCTGGCTCGGCATTCGCGGCACGTTCTTCGCCGGCGGCGCCATGATCGCGGTGGCCGCGTTGCTCACGATTTTCGTCGTCAAAGAAGATTTCGACCCGGCCACTCATTCCAGCCGACGTCCCGCCGAGCACGCACCGGCGAGCACGCATCGCAACAACTATCCGGTGATCGCCGCGTTGCTCGTCACAGCGATGATGGTGCTGCTCGCCAACATGTCGATCGAGCCCGTCATCACGGTCTATGTCGGCAGTCTCGGCGTGCCGTCGCTTCATCTGGCGCGCGTGGCGGGTATCGTAATGGCCTGTTCGGCGTTCGGCAGCATGCTCACGGCGGCGCGCCTCGGCGCCTTGGCCGATCGGATCGGCAGCTGGAACGTGATCGTCGCTTGCCTGGTGTTGACCGGTCTGGTGATGATTCCGCAAGCGTTCGTTCACGCGTGGTGGCAACTGGCGGGATTACGCGCGCTGATGGGCATGACGCTGGCCGGTCTCCTGCCTGCAATTGCCAAACTGGCCCGGCATGCGGTCGAAGAGCACAAGACCGGTCAGATGCTCGGTTACCTGCAGTCGGCGCAATTCAGCGGACAGGTCGTCGGTCCGATTATCGGCGGCGTGATCGCTGTCCATCTCGGGCTGCATTCCGTGTTCTTCGTCACGGGCTCGTTGCTGGTGGCGTGCGCCGCGCTCGCGCAGTGGGCGCGGACTCGTCAGCAAGCGGTTGCTTGAGCGAAGAGACAGTCCTCGTCATTGGCCCGCGACGGTTTTACCCGACGGATTCTTTACCCTCGCGTGCAATTGAGTGCGAATCTCGCTCGCGACCGCCGGCGGCAGCGGAATATAGTCCAGGTCCTCCGCCGCCTGATTGCCGTTCGTCAGCGCCCAGTCGAGGAACCTCAGTGTTTCCTCGCCGCGATCCGGTTTGGCCTGCGTACTGTGAACCAATATATAGGTCGCGCCGACGACAGGCCACGCGTTCGCGCCCGACTCGTTGGTCAAGATCGGAAAGAGCGATTTGGACCAGTCGGCACTCGCGGCGGCGGCCTTGAATGTTTCCGGTCCAGGCTGAACCACGGCACCCGAGGCATTTTCCATGGCCGCGTACGACATATGATTCTGCTTCGTAAAATCCCACGCAACGTAGCCGATCGCGCCGGGCAGATGCTGCACGAAGGTGGCCACTCCTTCGTTGCCTCTTCCGCCTATTCCGCGCGGCCAGCGCACTGAAGTCCCCTCGCCGACTTTGCTCTTCCATTCAGGGCTGACCTGCGCGAGAAAGTGCGTCCAGATCAGCGTCGTACCTGAACCGTCGAGCCGACGGACCACAGCGATAGGCGTGTCGGGCAGCTTGATCGTGGGATTGATGGCGGCAATGGCCGGAGCATTCCAACTGATGATTTTGCCCAAATAGATATCTCCCAGCACACGCCCGGAGAGAATCAGTTCGCCGGGCTTGATACCAGGCAGATTGATGACCGGCACGATACCGCCGATCACCGTTGGAAACTGGAGCAGGCCATTCTTCGCCAGCTCGTCGTCGCTCAACGGTGCGTCCGACCCGGCGAAATCGACCTGGCTGACCATGATTTGCTTTAACCCTTCCGTCGACCCGACACCGCGATAGCTCACCGTCCCGCCGCCCGCACGCTGGTAGGCGTTGGCCCATGTCGTATAAATCGGCGCGGCAAAGGTGCTGCCGGCGCCGGTGATGTCGGCGCTGTGCGCGGCGACCGTCAACAAAGCGCCGGCCATACCGGCCAACAATGTTTGTGTATAGCTCACGAAAGACCTCACTCGGAATTGTTGTCAAAGCTCATGAAGTGAAGCTCGCCGGGTAACGACGCGTGGCGTGAAGAAACTATTGTCTGGCGGGCTCTTTTAAACTTTCTATTTCCACCGGTTTGTCGTCGCGCTGCGGTGTGCCAACTGAAAATAGGACATCCGCGGCGCTGAAAAACTAACCCTCCTCATTACAGGACGGTGAAGGTCAGGAGGCAAATTGAATCGCTCTATCACCACGGCATGGAAATGACTCGTCATTCCGATTCGCCATGCTGAACAGCGCAACCCCTCCGTTCAAGCGAAAGTTCGTTGGATAGTCGCGTGGAATTCGCTTCGAGCACAGTGCCGGCATGGCCCTCGAAATTTTTACGTTGTAGGATGGGTATCGCAGTTTGCTAAGTGACGTGGCACGCGGTACCTTACGTTCACCTCACTTCCGTCCGCTTTGGGAACTCACGCAACTCGAGCCGATGAACTCCACACCTCATACGCGTGATACCGCATCTGCATCTGCATCTGCACAAGAGCGGACCTCGGATAATCCCGGCAAACGCGCCGGCACGGCTTCGCCGGACATGTCGCCGGCCGTGGCGTTTTCGACGCTGGCCGCGCCAATGGTCGTGCAGGTGGCGCAACGCACCGGCACCCTGTGCGTCAGTGCCGACCCGGAAAGTCTGCACAAACTACGTGTCGCGCTGCGTCGACTGCGTTCGCTGTGGTGGGCCTACGATCCGCTCATCGACAGATCGCAGGCAAGATGGCAGCGGCGCGAATTCAAGGCGCTCGCCGATTCCGCCGGGCAGACGCGTGACTGGGATATCCTGAAACACTTACTGGCGGAAGACGCGCCGACGCCGCACTCTTTTGCGGTGCTCATCGAAAGAGTCGATCTCTTGCGCGGCCAAGCGCTTTTGCGCAGTCGCGCAACGATCGCCGCGGCAAACGTCGAAGCCATGCTCGCGCAACGAATAGCGGGCGTGATGCTGCAACTCGACGCCTGCTCGTTTGACGAACCGCTTGCGGTATTCGCCGCGAACCGTGTTGCGAAGGCGAAGCGCGCGCTGCGAAAACGGATGGAGCGTGTGCTTAGGAATCCCGACGCCGTATACGCAGAGGTCCACGAAGTCCGAATCGCAGGGAAAAAGATGCGCTATCTGTTGGAGTTTTTCGCGCCTCTACTCGAAAGCGGGAACGAGATCGGCGTCGTAGAGCTCACGCAATTGCAGGACGAGCTAGGAAAGCTCAACGACATCGTTTCCAGTGAAGCGCTGCTCCTTGAGCATACAACTCAGCTTGGTGGGCGCGGCGTTGTAGAAGATGCGATAGCACATTTGAGGCATCGCAAAGGCGACCACATGCAACGTGCCGACGCACTGTTACGCGCGTTCAGCGACACGTTTGCCGGCGAGTGTCCCGACGCCGGCATGCGCTGACGGTATCGCGTGCGCAGCCGTTGTTGCTGAAGTCGGACGCAAACCTCGCCACTACCGTTCCCTGCGCCGACGAAATGCCCACCATCCCGCGAGCCCCGTAAAACCGGCGACGAGCAACACCATCACCCAGAAGCCATGCCGGTTTTCAGCGAGCGGAATACCGCCCACATTCATGCCGAAAAAACCCGCGACGATATTGATCGGCATCGCCAGAACCGTCACCAGTGTGAGCGTGAACAGCGTGCGGTTGTTCTGCTCTTCGAGGCGGGAAATGATCTCCTCCTGCAGCAGCCTGACCCGTTCGATCAACCCGGCCACATCCGAGAGCACCACGGAGAACTCTTCCGTCGACTCGCGCAGGTCCTGCACGTCCTCCGAATGCAGCCAGCGCGGCGGCCTTGCGAGCAGACGGAAGATCGCGCCGGGTTCAGGCGCGAGCATGCGCTGCAAGCGCGTCAGCATACGACGCATGGCGCCCAGATCGATCCGGTTCTGCGTTGGCCGCTGCGACAGGAACCGGTCCTCGATCCGATCGACGTCGGCGCTGGTTCGCCGGACGATCTGCACCAACAGGTCCGCCTGATCACGCATCAGGTGAACCAGCAATTCCGCTGGAGACCGGAATACCTCGCCTTCCCGAACGGATGCGCGCAATCGGTCGACCGAACGCAGCGGCTTGAGACGCGCGGTCACGATGATCCGTTGATTCGCGTAAATCCACAGCGTCGCAATCTCGGAGGGAATGAACTCCAGATTGAACATGACGTCGTTCACGACCGCGCGTAGCGCGCCGTCCGCATGTTCGATACGTGTGGAGTGCGAGCCTTCGCGCAACGCGTCGAAGAAAGTCTCGGGCAAGTCGAGCTGGGCTCTCATCCAGCGCTCGCTAGCGCTGTGCGCCAGATTGAAGTGGAGCCAGAGAAACTCGCTGCCTTCCTTCGCTGGGCCGTTCGCGTCGTGGGCCTGGAGCCATTCGGCGACTTCGTCGGCGTCGACGGAGCGTCCGGCGCGAGTCGAAGAAAACAGAAAGCCGCAGACCATGCCGGACGAGTCCGCGCCGTAGGTTTGCAGTAGCAGATCAGATCTCATAGGTCATTCATTCAGCGTTTGCTTCCCGTGCGGGATTGGCCTATCCAGCAATTTGCCGGCCGAAATCAGAACCGTGGCGATCGCCACGCAATTCCAACTTCAGGCGCCGCACAGATTGAACCGGAATCAAAGGCCTGAGCATATCGCGGCCGATCAAAAGAAGGTTAACCCGCTAGTTTTCACGACGTCGACTTAGCGAATGCTTAAGCTTAGGCAAGCGGATCATTTAACTTGAGTAGTCACAAGAACGTCATATTTCACCCTTAAGTTGCAGCCCATCGACGGCGACCGCGTCGCCATGAGGAGTCTCACCATGAATCTCAAGCAACTTACGCTGGTTGTGTGTGCGCTGTGTGCCAGCGCCGCGCACGCCGCCGACATCACCGGCGCGGGCAGCACCTTCGCCGCGCCGATCTATACGAAATGGGCTGACGCCTATCAAAAGACCGGCGGCGGCAAGGTCAACTATCAGGGCATCGGCTCGTCGGGCGGCATCAAGCAGATCATTGCGAAGACCGTGGATTTTGCCGGCTCGGACGCCCCGCTCAAAGACGACGAACTGGCCAAGGACGGCCTGTTCCAGTTCCCGACGGTGGTCGGCGGCGTGGTCCCGGCAATCAACGTGCCGGGTGTGAAGCCTGGCGAACTGGTGCTGTCGGGCGAAGTGCTCGGCAGCATCTATCTGGGCAAGATCAAGAAGTGGAACGATCCGGCGATCGTCGCGCTGAATCCGAAAATCAAGCTGCCGGATACCGACATCGCCGTGGTCCGCCGTGCCGATGGGTCGGGCACGAGTTTCATCTGGACCAACTATCTGTCCAAAGTGAGCCCGGAGTGGAAATCGAAAGTGGGCGAAGGCGCGACGGTGAACTGGCCGACGGGCACGGGCGGCAAGGGTAACGACGGCGTTGCCGCTTTCGTGCAGCGTCTGCCGGGCGCGATCGGCTACGTCGAATGGGCGTATGCGAAGCAGAACCACATGACCTATGCCGCGCTGAAAAATGCAGCGGGCACGGTGGTCGTGCCGGCGACTGATACCTTCAAGGCCGCAGCAGCCGGCGCCGACTGGTCGAAGTCGTTCTACCAGATCCTGACGAACGAGCCGGGCAAGAACGCGTGGCCCGTGGTCGGCGCGACGTTCGTGCTGTTGCACACGACTCAGGACAAAGCACCGCAAGGCGCCGAGACGCTGAAGTTCTTCGATTGGGCATTCAAGAACGGCGGCAAGGCGGCCGACGATCTCGACTACATCTCGCTGCCGGAATCCGTGACGGCTGAAATCCGCACGCAGTGGAAACAGAAGGTGAAGGACGCGTCGGGCAAGCCGGTCGCGCCGTAAGCGTCGGACTCATGGGGCGCGCGTTGCGGGCACGCGCCTTTCTTCATCATGCGTTTGAGCGGCCGGCACGCGTCAGGTCGTGACCTTCGACATGACCGCCGTCGCCGGATCGTAACGGTAGCCCTTCTGCGCAAGTTGGTGCGTCATCGTCGCGGCGATCAGTTTTTGCTGCATCTCTCTCGAGATCAATTCGTGGTCCGGCTTAAGCCGCTCCAGTTCGGATGAAAGCCGCCGGACGAGTGCCACTTCGCCGGTGCTGCGGGCGTCGATGAACAAGATCTTCTCGCTTGCCAGACCGAGCCGCTGTTTCAGGTCCTTTGCGTGCACGACCCACTGTTCGGCCGTGGTGCGAAGCTCGTTCATGGCCTTTGCATGAGCCTTGGCTTGCGCCGACACTTGACGTTGCAACGTCGCGACTTCCTCCGAGCTGTCGTTCTCCTCGGCGCGGGCTGCTAACTGCTGGGCGCGCTGAGTGTGTTGCGCGATAGCGGCGGCTTGCGACGCGACGCGCTGCTCCAGCTGCGCGACATGCTGTTCGGCCGCCTCCGCGCGTTCCTTCACAGCGGACGCATCCTGTGATAGCCGAGCGAGGTTGGCGCTGACCAGTGTCTTCGCCTCGGTCACGGCACTGATCTGCTCCCGCGCCTCGTCCAGTTCATGCGTGACGCGCTGGAACTCGCTGAGTTGGGCCGACGTTTCCTCGGCCCGCGCCTCGGCTGCCTCGCGCTCCGCTGTCAGCACAGCGCGGGCTTGCTCCAGTTCAGCTTCCAGTGCGGTGAGCCGCGCATGGTTCTCGTTTGCCTGCGCCTCGAAAGTTTTTGCTTGCGACGAAGCCGCTTCCAACTCCGCCGACAACCGGGCCGCTTCTTCCTGGCTGGCCTGAATGGCGCTGCTCAACTTTGCGATCTGCTGCTGGATCCGGTCGCGCTCTTCAGTGGCTCGCGCTATTTCATCGTTCTTGCTTGATATCTCTGCGGCCAACGCAGCTCGTGCATTGCGTTCTTCGTCGAGCAAAGCCGTCGTGGCTTGCTGATCGTCAGCTTGCAACGCTGCGTGCTGCGCGAGCTCTACTACACGTGCCTCGGCTGCTTGCGCACGCGACGTAGCCGCGCTTAATTCCTCGGACAGTCGCGTCGCTTCTCCAGTCTTCGCCTGATGGGAGTCGCGCAAAGTGGCGAACTGCTGCCGCGTCTGATCGTGCTCCTCAGTCACTCGCGTTAAATCGTCGTTCCTGGCCGAGATAACCGCGGCCAACTCTTCACGTGCCTTGCGTTCCTCTGAAAGCGATGCGTTCGTCGCTGTCAGCTTGTCGTGAGCCAACGCCGCACGCTGCTCGAGTTCTTCTACACGTGCCTCTGCCGCCTGCGCGCGCGATGTCGCCGCGCTCGCTTCCTGCGACCATCGTGCCACTTCTTGCGAGTTCGCCTGATAAGCGGCGTCCAACGTTGTGACTCGCTGCAGCGCCTGATCGTGCTCCTGAGTGACTCGCGTTAACTCATTGTCCTTGCTGGAGACAAGCGAGGCCAATTCCTCGCGTGCCTTGAGTTCCAATGCAAGCAGCGCCGTCGTCTTGTTCAGGCTGTCATCTTGCAAAGACAAGCGCTGCGTGAGTTCGTCCACTCGCGCCTGTGCTTCCTGCGCTTGCGACGAGACCGCGCTTGCCTCCTGCGACTTGGCCTCATAGGCTTCGCGCAAGGTTGAGATTTCCTGCTGCGCAAAATCACGCTCTTGAGCGACTCGCGTCATTTCATCGTTCGTGACGGAGACAATCGAAGCCAATTCCTCACGTGCCTGGCGTGCTTCTTCAATCGATGCCTTTGCATCTTCCAGGCTAGCATCTTGCAACGACACACGTTGCGCGAGTTCTAGCACGCGCGCCTCTGCGGCTTGCGCACGTGACGAAGCCGCGCTCGCCTCTTGCGACAGCTGGGCCGCTTCTTGCGACTTCACCTGAAAGGCGTCGCGCAAAGTGGCGATTTCCTGCTGCGTCTGATCACGTTCCTGCGTGACTCGCATGACTTCATCATTCTTGCTCGAGACAAGCGCGGCCGACTCCTCATGCGCCTTGCGTTCCTGTTGAAGCAACGCGTTTGTCTCCTCCATCTTGGCCTGGTCCACCGACGCACGCCGCACGAATTCCTCAATGCGCGCCTCCGCCGCTTCAGCACGCGACGTGGCCGCGCTCGCCTCATGCGACCATCGCGTCACTTCTTCTGTTTTCGCCTGACAGACGTCGCTCAACGTCGCGATCTCGTGCCGCGCCTGATCACGTTCCCGCGTGATCTGAGCGACTTCAGCGCTTTTGTCCGCGAGAGAGGCGGCCAAGCCTTCGCTCGTGAGCCGTTCCTCGTCGAGGGATGCATTCACCGTCTTCAGCTTGGCGTCTTGCGCGGACGCTTGCTGAACCAGTTCGCCGACATGGGTCTCAGCCGCTTCAGCGCGGCCGTTGGCGGTCGCGAGTTCCGCTTCGAGGCGCTGAGCGGCACTTTCCGACGCGCTCAGCGCCTCCGTCAGCGCGCTGAGTCGATTGCGCCCCGTTTCGATCTCATCAATCGTCTTTTGATATTCGGCGAGCGCCTCGTCCCGTTCCGCGAGGGCCGCTTCGAGATCCTGGTTCACCGTGGCCAGACGTTGGTTGAACGCCTTCTCCGCATCGTGTTGAGACGCCGCCCAGATCCGATCCGCGGCGCTGATCACCGTTTCGGCGAGGCCCTCCGGCAATCCGGGCTGGGCCTGCACTTGCGGCGTTTCCGCCTGCCGCGCTTCGCGCCAGCGTTGCAAGGCCGCGACTATCGCCACTAGTGAACCGCCGCGTACCTCTTTCCAGATTGTCACTGGCGACACTCTTCTGCCTTCTTCGACCATGCGGTCGGCGATTGCAGCGATCTGCTCATCGGTGATGGTGTCTGTGTCCGTGGACATATGCGCCTCAAGAATCAATGTAGCGGGGCGAAAGGTTAAATTTTCAATACGTTACTACGTCTGCGGACGTCCGGCGACGTTCGGGATACAAGCTAAATGACAGCTAGCAGGATGCGAACCGATGATATTAGGGCTCAACGGACTTCCCGAATGCACGGAACAACGGCCCATAAGGCGGCTATATCGTCGCGGATCGCTCGCGCAAGAGAGGTAGCGGCGATACCGGTAGAAGAGCTTGCCTTGTTAGCCCGCAACGACGTTGCAACAATGCAGGCGAACCGATTGGGCCGCCCGTCGGCGCGAAAGCCACGAAGCGGCGTCGACGTGACACACCTGATACCGAGGCATACGGCCATGCGCATTTCGTTTCTGCACACGATGGATGGAAACCGGCAAGTGTTTGAGCAGGCAGCCAAAACGCTTGGGCTGCGGGCGGAAGATCTTCAGCATGAAGTGAGGGCGGATCTTCGCGAGGCTGTCGATCAAGCGGGGACGTTCTCCGACGAGTTGCGAGCCCAGACAAACCAGCGCCTTCTCGCGCTGGCAGCCGATTCCGATGCTGTCATTCTGACTTGCGCCACGCTCGGGCCGGCCGCGGCCGATATCAGGAGTTCCCGTGTGCCTATCGTCCGAGCGGACGTCGCCTTGGCTGCGGCGGCAGCAGAAGCGGGCGGAAGAATCGTCGTGTTGTGTGCCGCTGAATCGGCAATCGAGTCGACCAGGAAGCTCTTCGCGGAGCACGCAAGCAAAAGCGCGGCATCGGTGGAGGTCGTTCACGTTGGCCACGTTTGGGCGCTGTTCAGAGCGGGCGACATTCAAGCATGCCTGGCAGCGACCGCATTGTCTGCGGATCAGGCGTATGAGGCGGGTGCGACCGTTGTCGCGTTCGCTCATCCGTGGATGGCGCCCGCCGCCGATCTCGTCCAGAAGGGAAGACGACCGCTCGATAGTCCGAGCGCGGCGCTGCACGTTGCAACGCGGCGATTCAGCGAACGCTCGGGTCACGCCTGACCGGGATCGAAGCTAAATCAGCCGCACTTCAAATCCGCTCACCACGGTGATCGCTTGTCGCTTCGTCCAAAATGCACGACGCGTGACTCAGCTTCGTCCACGGCGAACACGGGCGCAGTTTGCAGTTGCTGTTCGTGCAAATCGAGAAGCCTGGTGATCGGCGCGCAGTCCGCTGCCGCGATCAGCCAGATGTCTTCACTCGCGCTACGGGCGGCTGCATCCAGAATACGTTCGGCATCGATATATAAATCACGCTCCAGCGCACCGAATCCGGCCTGCTGAAGATACCAGGCCAGGTAAAGCGCCTTCACCAGTTTCGCCAGCAATTCGCCGTTGCCCTTGCCCGCCTGAAATGCGGCCAAGGCGAGATGCCAGCGCAACGACTGTTCTCGCACGTATGTCGCGGTATGCGGCAAGAGCTTGGCTTTGCCAAGCGGCTTTCTGCGCGCCTGATTCCCCGTTGGTCGTTTTTTACGATTCTGAGACATGGATCGTTTATCTTGTCGATGCTGCTTTTAATTCCAGCATCGTAATGCATACGACAAAGAAAAATCCACCATCAAGGCGATTTAACATAATTTATTGATATGCCATTCGCATACCAGGCTTTGTGATTAAATGAATGCGGTCTATTGATATTTGGCAAGCATCTGTTTTTCTTAATCTTTCCTTAATCGGTTGACCGGGATTGCTTCGCCGACCGGGGAATGACGTTATCAAGGCTAGCGGATGCCATGACAGCATAGCGTGTAGCGCAATATCTTAACTAATGCCTTCCGTCCAAAACCGATGCGATTATCAAGCCCGCTATATAAAACGAGACTTGCAACCTAAGTTAATAGTTGGTCCAGCCACAGCACCGTCGCTGCCGGCCGTACGCAAAGACTAAAGTTTCCAATGAGAAAAACACGCGCAAATCCCACACGGTTCGATCGCGCCGATCCTTTCCGCCGCGTAAGCCAAGCGCGACCGCTCAAAGCGCCACCGATGGCCCCACCGCCAACACCCAACCCTCCCCGCGAAACTTGCGGCTCGCCCCAAATGTTATTATCGGAAACAACACCGTCCCCCTAAAGCGCGCATTCGAAGCATCAAGCCCCATGGACACCCATCTCGCCAAACCCGCCGATCCGTCCACCACCGACCTCGGCCGCCGTGTCCGCGCCGCCCGCCAGGCGCAGGATCTGACGCTGGAAACCGCCAGCCGCCTGTGCGGCGTGTCCCGTTCGACGCTCTCCAAGGTCGAAAACGGCCTGATGTCCCCCACTTTCGACGTCCTGCAGAAAATCGTCCTCGGATTGAAGATCGAAATCGGCGAGCTGTTCGGCTCGACACCGAAAGTCAGCGCCAGCGGGCGTCGCGCGCTGACCCGCAAAAACGAAGGCCAACGCCACGCGTATCGCGGCTACCAGATGGAACTGCTCGCCACCGACCTCGCGCACAAAGCGATGCTGCCGTTTCGCATCCGCATCTCCGCGCACACGCTCGACGCATTCGACGACTGGGGTCGTCACGAAGGCGAGGAATTTCTGTATGTGATCAGCGGCAGCGTGTGCCTCTATTCGGAGTTGTACGCGCCGACGCATCTGAACGCCGGCGACAGCCTCTACTTCGACAGCCGCACCGGTCACGCGGCGGTCTCCACGAGCGAAGAAGACGCCGAAGTGTTGTGGATGGCGACCAGCGCCGACATTCCGCAAGCGCCGGTCGCCATTGAATCGACGAAGAAGTAACGCAAGCACCTCAGTGCGCATGAATGCGCTTTAGCGCGCCGGCAACGCCCGCTGCGCAAGTTGCGCAATATGCATTGCGTGTCGCCCCGTGCCCTGCTCGATCTGCTCTCGGCAACTAAAACCGTTGGTCAACACGATCGTCTCCGCGTCCGCCGCACGCACCGCGGGAAACAACTTGTCTTCGCCGATCTTCGTAGACAGCGCGTGATGCTCCGCGTTAAAACCGAACGATCCGGCCATGCCGCAGCATCCCGTATTGAGCAGTTTCCATTTCACGCCGAGCTTGTTCAGCAGCGCGGTATCGCCCTGCATGCCGAACAGCGCCTTCTGATGACAATGTCCGTGCACGATCACGTCCGCGTCAAGCGTCGGCCAATCGAACGGCTGACGCGCGACGAAATCGGAGAACAGGAAAGTCTGCGCCGACAGTTTCTTCGCTAGCGGATGGCCGGGCAGTTGCTTCAGCAATTCGTCCTTAAACACCGACAAACAACCGGGTTCGAGACCGACGAGCGGCACGCCGGCGGCGATATCGTCCGCGAGGTCGTCGAGAATGTGCGTGAGCAGTTCGCGCGCGCGTTCGAGCAGGCCAAAGTCATACAGCGGACGCCCGCAGCACAAACGGTTCTTCGGCAACATGACGTGCCAGCCCAGTTGCTTTAAAACATCGGCAGCGGCCTGCGCGATCTCGGGCGTGAAATGATCGTTGAACGTATCCACCCATAGGATGACTTTCTTCACCTCGCCGCGAGCATCACGCGCCGTTTGCGGCGAACGCTGCGCGATCTGCCTGTACGTGGCATCCGCGAATCGAGGCAATTCACGCGTTTGCGCGACGCCGGCCAGCCACTTACCGAACGAAGACAAACCCGGCGCCGACGTCATGAAGTTCGTCAGACGTGGCAAACGCGCCGCCCACGGCGCCCATTCGCCGATCCGTCCCATGAACAGCGCCTGCCGTGGCCTGCGATTCGTCTCGTAGTAATGCGAAAGAAATTCCGCCTTGTACGAAGCCATGTCCGTATGCGTCGGGCAATCGGATTTGCAGCCCTTGCACGCGAGGCACGTATCGAGCGCTTCCTTCACTTCGCGGCTTTGCCAGCCGTCCGCGATCACATCGCCTTGCAGCATTTCCCAGAACAGATGCGCGCGGCCACGCGTCGAATATTTTTCTTCACGCGTCGCGCGATAACTCGGGCACATCGTGCCGCCATCGAGCGAGCGGCATTTGCCCATGCCGATGCATCGCTCGATCTCGCGCTGAAAACCGTCGCCCTCCTGGCTCACGAACGTCAGTCGGGTTTGCAGCGTGACCGGCTTGTAAGCGGGCCCCATGCGCAGGTTCTCGTCGACGCGATATGCGTGCACGACCTTGCCCGGATTCAGACGATTAGCCGGATCCCAGATCGCCTTGAACTGCTCCATCGCCTGCATCAGTTCAGGGCCGTACATGATCGGCAGAAACTCGGCCTTCGCCTGGCCGTCGCCGTGTTCGCCCGACAGCGAGCCGCCGAACTCGACCACCAGTTCGGCCGCTTCGCGCAGAAACTTGCGCCACGTCGCGACACCTTCCGCGCTGCGCAGATCGAAGGTAATGCGCGCGTGCACGCAGCCATCGCCGAAATGGCCGTAGAGACTCGTCTCGTAACCGTAGCGATCCACCAGCGCCTGGAACGCGCGCAGATAGTCGCCGAGACGCAACGGATCGACCGCCGCATCTTCCCAGCCGACCACCGGGTCCGGCGTGCCGGAATCGACCGATAACGCCACCGCCGACGCGCCGGTCTCACGAATCGACCACACCTTCGCCTGCAACGCGCGATCTTCGACGAGCATCGCGGACACATTCGGCCCTGCTTCGCCCGAGGCAAAGTAAGCGGCGGCGGCTCGCGCCTCGCGCATCACATCGTCTTGCGTGTCCGCGCCGAATTCGAGCACGACCCACGCATCGCCTTCGGGCAGCAACGCGATCTCGTCCTTTTTCAAACCGCGCGCCTGCAAGCCGCGAATGATCGCGCGGTCGAGTCCTTCGATAGCGATCGGCCCGCAGCGCATGAAATGCGGCACGGCGTCCGCCGCCGTATAGATATCCGTGAAGCCGACCACGACGATCACGCGCTTGGCCGGGCTCTTCACGAGACGCACTTTCGCCTGCAAGGTGAGCGCGCAGGTCCCTTCGGTGCCGACCAATGCACGTGCGACGTTAAAGCCGTTTTCCGGCAGCAGTTGATCGAGATTGAAGCCCGACACACGCCGCTTGATCTGCGGGAATTTCGCGCGAATCTGCTCGGCGTAGGTGTCGCGCAGTTGCTTCAGCGCGGCGTAGATTTCACCCTGACGGCCACCTGCCGCGATGATGCGTTCGAGTTCCTGATCGGATGTCGGACCGACCCAGAAACGCGCGCCGTCGAAGGTCGCGATTTCCAGCGCTTCGACGTTTTCGACCGTCTTGCCGGCCATCACCGAATGCGCGCCGCACGAGTTGTTGGCGATCATGCCGCCGAGCGTGCAGCGGCTATGCGTCGCCGGGTCGGGTGCGAAAGTGAGGCCATGCTGTTCCGCGGCATCGCGCAAGGTATCGCAGACCACGCCCGGCTCGACGACCGCGACGCGCGTGACCGGATCGACCGACACGACACGATTCACATACTTGCTCGCGTCGGCGACTACCGCGACGTTGACGCACTGCCCGTTCTGCGACGTACCGCCGCCACGCGCCAGAAACGGCACGTCGTTGCGGCGGCAGGCGGCGAGCGTGGCCAACAGGTCGTCGACATCCGCCGGCACGACGACGGCGAGCGGCACTTGTCGATAGTTCGACGCGTCCGCCGCATACAGCGCTTTCGAGCCCTGGTCGAAGCGCACTTCGCCGCGCACGTGGCTGCGCAGATCGGCTTCGAGCGCGTGCATCACAGCGGCGCTGCCCGCAAAAGGCGTGGCGATGCGCGGCGTCTTCTTCAGCGCGCGGCGGCCAGCACCGTCCAACTCATCGACGCTTGCGCCTTGTTCTTCATCAAATGACGTTCCCACTGCGCTCCCCGTTTCTCGTGCCGATGCCGCCGATTCGCGCTCAGGCAGCCTGGCTCGCGGTCATCTTGAAGATGCCCTGTGCGTTGCCCGCGTCGAAACGCAGGTCCGTTTCCCAACGACGCGCGTCCTGATCGAAAGTCCGCTTGCGCGTAATGAACTCGTAAAACGAGCCCGGCACTTCACGCGTCACGATGTCGCCGTCAGCCGCGCGGAACTCGCGCTGAACGAGGTCCGCGCGATATGCAGTCTGAAACACACGGCCCGAGCGCGAACGCTCCACTTCCGGTTTCATCGGACGACCCTTGGCCTTCTCGTCGTCGGAGAGTTGAAAGACATCCGCGACGCGATCGGTGGCGTGATTGAACGCGTTACCTTCGGTGGCGATCCATGCCATCTCCGCCGATTCCTTCAACAATACTTCGTAATCGGCTTCGCGTGGCATGTCGTGCTGGCGCGCGAACGCGCCGACGATCACCGGCAGCAATTCATACGCCGCGTCGAGCGCCAGCACGCCGTCACGCTCGAGTTCCCACAACTGGCCGATGGCACGCGGCGTCAACGGATCGCGCGACGCGCCGATCACGTTGGTCACGGCCTGCTGAAACTCTGCCGAGAACCGCTCGGGATGCAATTCGCTGACGAAGAACTGCGCGATTTCATCGGGCGCGTCGTCGTGCGCCCAGGCGCGGCCGGTCATGCCGAGGCGGTCGAGTGGATAGCGGCCGTTGATGCTGAAGCCGAGCGGACGAAGAATGCGTGCGAACGCGGCTTCACCCGTCGGCAGCGCGCCGCTGTGCGGCCAGCGCACCGTGCGCAACGCGCCGTGATCGAAGTACACGCTGCCGCCTGCCGCGATCGTCTCCTCGGTGTACTGGCGGCCGTTCGCCGAGCGCGCCAGCAGATCCTCGAACAGCGCCATGTTCATCGCCTGCGCGAGTTCGGCGCGCGTGACGATGCCGTCCTCCCCTTCGTCCAGAATGCGCGGATGATTCAGCGTCGCAAAGAGCCGTGTGGTTTTGTCGGCGCCGAGCAGTTTCAGCAGCAGTTGTTCGACATTCGCATTCTTGATGTTTCGCATAGCGGTTCTCTACTAACTTTGACGGGCGCTGATTCACATGTTCGAGCAGACCTGCCGGTGCAGGTGCAAGCCGCAGGACGGCACGATCGAAGGCGTGATTATTCAAACCTGCCGGCTTGCCGTAAAGCGAGATAAAATCGCCACTTGATGCGTTTTTGGAATCAACGTGCGAAAGTTCAAGATCCCCAACATGGGCGCGCTGCTCGCTTTCGAAGCCGCCGCGCGGCACGAGAGCTTCACGCATGCGGCGCGCGAACTCTTCCTGACCGAGAGCGCGGTGTCGCGGCAGATCAATACGCTGGAGAGCAATCTTGGCGTGCGACTGTTCGTACGCGTCAAACAGCGCGTGGTGCTGACGAAGGCAGGCAAGGTCTATAGCGCGCAAGTACGGCGCTCGCTGGAACAACTCGATCGCGACACGCTGTCCATCATCGCGCACGGCAGCGGGGGCGGTTATCTGGAACTGGCCGTTCTGCCGACTTTCGCGTCGCAATGGCTGATTCCGCGGCTCGCGGCATTCAATACGCAGTATCCGGACGTGCGCGTGAACATGGGCGTTCGAACCGGCACGTTCCCGTTCGCCGACACCCATTTCGAGGCCGCGATTCATTACGGCAAGCCCACATGGCCGGGCACGTCGGCGGATTTTCTGTTTAGCGAGGAGGTGGTGCCGGTGTGCGCGGCGAGTTTGCTGAAGCGGCCCGTTCAAGGCGCCGCCGAGCTTCTGGACTATCCGCTGCTGCATTCCACCACCCGGCCGGACGGCTGGGCGTCATGGTTCGCCAGCATGGGCGTCGACGACAACCGGACCATGCAGGGCGTGCGCTACGAACTCCACACCATGCTGATCAGTGCGGCCGCGTCCGGTCTCGGCATTGCGCTGGTGCCGCGCTTTTTCGTCGAAGCGCAACTCGGCCAGCTTGGGCTCGTGATTCCGCTCGACGCTCCCGCGGTCGCCGACTCCGCGTACTACCTCGTCTATCCGACCGAGTTGAGTCATGGCAAGCCGCTGGCGAGTTTCCGCGAGTGGCTGCTGCACGAAGCCGCCGCCTACAGCGCGGTGAATCCTGAGTTGGGCGGCCCGCCCGATACCGGTTGAGCCGGCGTCAGATCAAACCTCAAGCGCCCGCTTGTTCGCGCGCCTTTGCCAGCGCGCTCAAATTGCCTTCGCCGAAGCCGTGATGACCTTGGCGCTGGACGATCTCGAAGAATATTTCGCCGGCGCGGCGCCGCACGAAGGTTTGGAAAAACAGCAGCGGCACGCCGTCCGCGCCGATCTCGCCGTCCACCAGCACGTGCGTGCGCTTGAGCCGCGCGACATCGAGCCCATGACCCGGCAGACGCGCGTCGAGTTGCTCGTAATAGCGTGGCGGCGGCTCGACGAACTCGACGCCGTTCGCGAGCAATTGTTCGACGCACGCGAAGATGTCGTCGGTCGCGAGGGCGATATGCTGCACGCCTTCGCCCGGATGGTCCGGCAGGTACTCATGCATCAGGTTGGTCCGGCTCGTGCCTTCTTCGTACAAGGGCACGCGGATCGCGCCGCACGGCGACACCATCACGCGCGATTCCGCCGAGACATGCCAGTTGGCGTGCAACTCGTGAATCTCGCGGAAGTTGAGCAGGTCGCGGTAGAAGTCGAGCCATTCTTGCATCCGGCCCTCGCCGACCGTTTGCGTCAGGTGATCCACCGCGACGAGGCCGGTGCCCGCATGGCTCAAGTCGGCATGCGCCGTGTCGATTTCGATGGGCCGGAAGTCGATATCGAAGATCGAGATATCACCGAGGCCGCCACGCTGGCCGCCGCGGCCGCGCCAACGGTCGACGAAATAGATGTGCGAGTCGCCGATGCCCTGAATGGCCGGAATCAGCAGCTCGCCCGTGCCGATCTTTTCGCCTTCGAACGCCCATGCGCCGAGTTCGATCGCGCGGTCGAAGGCGCGCTGCGCGTCCGCCACGCGAATGCCGATCGCGCAAATGCCAGCGCCGTATTCCTCGGCATAGCGCGCGGCGAACGAATCCGGCTCGGCGTTGATGAGGAACTGCATCTCGCCCTGACGATAAAGCGTGACGTCCTTGCTGATATGCCGCGCAATCGCTTTGAAACCGAGTTTGGTGAAGGTTTCGCCAAGCGCCTGCGGATCGCGCGCGGCGAACTCCACGAATTCGAGGCCGGCGGTGCCGAGCGGATTGTGCTCAGGCGCCGACACGGCGCGCAGCGCGGCGTCTGGAGTGGGCAAGTCGCTGGGCATGGCAATCTCCTTTACAGTCTTTCGACGCTGTTCCTGCTGTTTCCGGTGTTCGGTGCAAGCCGCCGCCACATCCGCAGTGTGACACCACGGCTTTTGCACCGTGTTTGTACACCGGGTAGCCGGGCGTCCGCAACCTTCATTTTGTACCGGATGGTTCACACGACGGCGCGCCCGCATGCCTCGCGGCGCTCACCACCATGATTGAGTACCGGACGCCCTATTTGCGGCTCCGTTTCTGCACCCTTTTACCGGCGGCCTTATCCGCGCTCGACGCCATGCGCTGCTGCGCGACCTCGCGCACCGCCTCGATAAACGCCCGCCCGACCGGCGACGGCTGCGTGTCCGAGCGGCGGACCAATCCGACCGGCTCGCCGGTGCCGGCAAAGGGCAACGGCAAACGGACCAGCATGCCATGCGCCAGCTCGTATTCGACGGCGCTCAGCGGGACGAACCACACCGCGTCGTTCTCCAGCGTCAACGCGCGGCCCGTCGAAACCGACAATACCTCGACGAACGCCGACAACGGCGGCACGCCCCACGCGCTCAACAGACTGTCCGCCGATTGCCGGATCAACGTGCCGAACGGCGGCAACACAACCGGAAAATCCTCGAGCGAGGTGGCCGGCAAACCCGCGCCCGCCGCCAGCGGATGCCCTGCGCGCACCACTGCGATCAACGGCTCGCTGAACAACTGCTCGAAACTGAGCCCGACCATTCGCTCGGGATCGGCCAGACGTCCAATCGCAAATTCGATCGTGCCCGCTTTCAGGCGCTCGAGCAATTCCGGGTTGGCGCCGGTCGCGAGGCGCACGATCACGCGCGGCCACAGCGTGGCGAACTGCTTGAGCACCGGCGGCATCAATGCCGCCGCGACGGTCGGCAAGATGCCGATTTCCAGCGTGGCCGCGGCCGCGCCTTCCGCGCGCGCCAGCAGATCGACACCCTGGCGCAACGCGCTGACGCAGGCGCTCGCGTGCGGCATGAAAAGTTGCCCTTCGCGGGTCGGCACGGCGCCGTGGCGGCCGCGCTCGAACAGCTTCACCCCGAGAATCGCTTCGAGTTCGGCAACGGTCTTGGAGACCGCGGGCTGAGTGATCGACAGGCTGTCAGCGGCCCGCTGAACGCTGCCGAACTGCGCGACGGCCAGAAAGCACTGGAGATGACGGAATTTGACGCGGCTATCCGCGAGACTGCGTTGCATAACGGCAGGTTATACGAAAAGGGCGAAAACGTCATTTTGCATAACCTCTCAGGTTGGATAAAGTCTTTCCATAACGCCGTATCCCACAATTCCTCGAAGGAGACACTGATGGACGATTCCTTTCTCAGCGCGCGTGACTTCACGTCGCATCCCGCTTACGTCTACCCCGGCTACGGTTCGTCGGTCAAACGCGGCCCGACGCGTCCGCTGATTCCACTGAAGGAAAAGCTGCGCGACCAGCGCGTGCCGGTCTACGGCACCGATGACCTCGGCGCGCTCGACCACGACCTGACGCGTAACGCCGTACGCAATGGCGAGCCGCTTGGGGAGCGCATCATCGTGACGGGCCGCGTGCTCGACGAAGGCAACCGCCCGGTGCGCAACACGCTGGTCGAAATCTGGCAAGCCAACGCCGCCGGCCGCTATGTTCACAAGGCCGACCAGCATGACGCGCCGCTCGACCCGAATTTCCTCGGCGCGGGCCGCTGCATCACGGACAACGAAGGCCGCTACCGTTTCCTGACGATCAAGCCTGGCGCGTATCCGTGGGGCAACCATCCGAATGCGTGGCGTCCGAACCATATCCACTTCTCGCTCTTCGGCGACCATTTCGGCTCGCGCCTCGTCACGCAGATGTACTTCCCCGGCGACCCGCTGCTGGCGTTCGACCCGATCTTCCAGGGCACGCCGGAGCACGCCCGTGACCGCCTGATCGCGGATTTCTCGCTCGACACCACGCAAGAGGCCTATGCGCTCGGCTACGACTTCGACATCGTGCTGCGCGGCCGCAACGAAACTCCGATGGAGCGCTAAGCCATGACGACCCTCAAGCAAACGCCTTCGCAAACGGTCGGACCTTACTTCGCGTACGGTCTGTGCCCGCAGCAGTACGATTTCGACTTCAAGAGCCTGTTTACGCCCGTTCTGGCTGACCGCGAAGCGGCCGGCGAGCACATCACGATCGTCGGCCAGGTGTTCGACGGCGACGGCAAGGTGATCGGCGACGCCATGCTCGAAGTGTCGCAGGTGGACGCGAATGGGCACTTCCCGGAGTCGCGCGACGAAATCCTGAAGACCGGCTTTCGCGGTTTCGCGCGTGTCGGCACCGGCACGGATCCGCACAAACGCTTCGTCGTGGAAACGGTGAAACCGGGCCGCGTCAGCCCAGATGAAGCGCCGCATCTGAATGTGATCCTGACCATGCGCGGCATGCTGCTGCACACTTTCACGCGCGTCTATTTCGAGGACGAAGCCGCGGCGAATGAGAAAGACCCCGTACTGGCAACGGTTCCAGCGGACCGGCGCGCCACGCTGATCGCGCGCCGCGAGCCGCATGTGGCTAACGTCTACCGCTTCGATATCTACATGCAAGGCGATAAGGAAACCGTATTTTTCGATCTTTGACGCGGTTTTTCTACACTTTCATATAGCTTTCACATACACTGAGCATGATCCTTCTAGCGACTGGATCGCGAAACTCCGAGTAGTTGAGCCCGCCTTGCGCGGGCTTTTTTTGGGTCTTTTTCGGCCTTCTTGTCTGATGAATAGCGCTTAGCGCAACGAACAGCGCAGCCAGCGGCTGATTCTCGTCACGTCGGCAATGTGATCGTGCGCGCCTGGCGCACCCAACACCACGATGTCGACCGGCCTGCCGTGCACCCTCATTCGCACGACAACACAGTGTCCGGCCTCGTTGATGAAGCCGGTTTTCTGCAGAACGATCGAGCGGTCGCCGCCTCGCACCAGCGCATTCGAGTTCTGATAACTCAGGCTAGCTCGCCCGCCGCCGGGTAAAACCACTTGCGCGCGATCGGTGGAATAAGCGCGAATCAACGGATAACGGCTGGCCGCGGCGACCAGCAACGACAAATCCCGCGCTGTCGAAACGTTTTGCGGCGACAAGCCCGTGCCGTTCACAAACGACGTATGCCGCATACCGAGCGCGCGCGCCTTCGCATTCATCGCGGCGACGAAGCCCGGACGGCCGCCCGAATAATCGCGACTGAGCGCGGCCGCAGCGCGGTTCTCCGACGACATCAGCGCAATATGCAACATGTCATGGCGCGACAGCGTCGAACCGACACTCAAACGTGAACCGGTGAACTTGTCGAAATCCTGGTCCTGAACCGTAACGTTAAGCGGCGCATACAATGCATGCCTCGTATCGAGCGACACGACGGCTGTCATCAGTTTGGATACCGAAGCGATTGGCATGACTCGGTCAGCTTGCTTTTCAGTGAGTACGGTTTGCGTTCGTTCGTCGACGACGTAGACGGATCTGGCGCGCAGCAACGCGCGCGATTTCGGCGTATAGCCGCACCGCGCCAGCAGGCGAAGCCCTTTATGCGGCATCGACGCGCGCGACGCTGACGCATGTTGCGTATCGCGCTTTGCCGCCAACTCTGCGGGCCGCCTCGCGCCGCGCGCATCCCGCGCATTGCGCACAGCTTGCCGGCGATGTTTGGGCGTGACCTTGTTGGCATGCATCGTCCGCTCGGTGCCCGTCACGTGCTTGCGCCTGCGCGCCACACGACCCCGAGCCTTGCCGGGAGTGGGCTTCTTCGCTTTGCTCGAGCGTTTGGCTTTCGCTTTGGACGTGTGCCTCATGGACGTTTCGACGTGCTGGCTCACGCGCACGGACGGCTGACGTGCAGGCTGGTGGGCCGCACCAAACGACCCGCCGATATTCAGCCACAACAGGCCGAATACCGCGAGACAGCGGAGCCACGCAGGGAAACGAAAAGCAGGAAATTCAGATGAAGGAATTCGACGACCGTACGGCATGCAGCTTCCAGTTCTGTGCCGCATGCGCCCGTAAGAAAGGGCACGGAATCGGCAACGACGCGCCGATCTTAAGGCAGATCGTGCATGCGATCAACGGCAAAGGAACACGCCGCCAGGCTATGCGACAACCCTACGCGAGCGGCAAACGCCGCCGCTAGCAACGGAAATGATCGATGTTCTGTCCAGCGTAAATCGCGCGCGCGAGCCAGTCCGGTTTATCACCGTGACCGTCCCACGTATTGCCGTAGGCGTCGCGATACATCACGGCCCGGGTCGCAGCCGCATCGGTTTCGATCGCTTCGGCGAGCGCTTCTATCGTAATGCCGTATTCGTCCATGCGTCGGCGGATCCATGCGACCAGGCGCTCACGCGCATTCCCGTCGAAGTCGAGCTGCCGTTGTTCTCCAAGCTCTTTCATAACGTACCGGTGTCGCGGCTAATAATGCTCGCGTTAGAAAAACAAAAGGCTTCGCTAAACAACGCGAAGCCTATGCGTGATTCAGATGGCTCGAGTGCGAATCGAACTCGCGATGCCTCTCCCGATGCGGGAGAACTCGCACCTGGAAATCATGCCCATTAAATCTTGGATTATGGGGAATTCGTCGGCAACCGGATCGAATTGCGCTCGTGTCTCGCCCCGTGGTTCGGAGCTGCTTCAGCGTATGGAAAGCGATTCTAGCATCCAATTTCTTTTGCTTGCAGCAATGAATTGTTAGTCCGCGTTGCAGGGCTTTTCAATTCCCATTGGGTTATCCAGACTGTTAGCAGAAGCGGCAATACTCATCGACAAGAAATGAGCGCGAAGCAAAGGGACAAAAGCAAAGCCTCGCACTCTCATGTTATGTTTCACTGATAGCACGCTAGCGCACAGGAGACACTCGACCATGACCGCTTCAACCGCCATCATCACCATCCTCGTCGCACTCCTGTTAGGCGCCATGAGTCCGGGACCGAGTTTCGTCATCGTCGCCCGTAATGCGATCGGCTTGTCGCGCGGCGATGGTCTCGCCACCGCCATTGGCATGGGCGTCGGCGGTGTGTTCTTTAGCGGCATCGCGTTGCTCGGTCTCTATACCTTGCTGGCGAGCGTCGAATGGCTCTATGTCGGCCTGAAAGTGGCAGGCGGCCTCTATCTGATCTATCTGGCGTCGAAAATCTGGCGTGGCGCCGCCAAACCGCTCGCCTTCGATGCCACGCAAGCGGTCCAGGCCAATGCCCGTAAATCTTTCTGGATCGGCTTGAGCACACAACTCAGTAATCCGAAGACAGCCGTTTATTACGGCAGTATCTTCGCGGCCCTGCTGCCGCAACATCCGCCGCTGTGGTGCTACTTCGCATTGCCGCCTGCGATCTTCGCTATCGAAGCCGGCTGGTACACCGTTGTCGCGCTGTGTTTTTCGAGCAAGCGGCCGCGCGAAATTTACCTGCAATGGAAAGCCTGGGTCGATCGCGTCGCCGCAAGCGCCGTCGCCGCGCTGGGATTGCGCCTCATCCTGACGGCACACAAAGTGGGTATCTGAAACGCGTTGCCGCTCGAACGGCTTGCCGTGCCGCGTCGCACGGCAAGCCGGGAACCAGGGTTCTATCGGCAAGCGCGCAGCGCAAGCCGTTCGCGGCACCCGGCAAAACAGTTACAAGATAAGTGTTGACGTTGATACACCCCGGCGGTTACTGTGGCATCCGAAGTTCAAGAAGTTCGATTGCTGTTCATCAATGTCTCGCTCCCTCAGCGGTATTCGTTGTCCTCTCCCTCCTTGACGCTTCACGCGCTCTTTCACAGAGCACATCTTTCTATTTTTACCTCAAGGATTCTTCATGGATACCGGTACCGTTAAGTGGTTCAACGACAGCAAAGGCTTTGGCTTCATCACCCCGGACAAGGGCGGCGACGACCTGTTCGCACACTTCTCCGAAATCAGCGGCGACGGCTTCAAGACGCTGGCTGAGAATCAGAAAGTGAGCTTCGAAACGAAGCAAGGCCCGAAGGGTCTGCAAGCGGCCAACATCAAGCCGCTGTAAGTTTGAAGGGCTCGGTGTCCGGCAACGGACATCGGGCTGCAGCGACATCCTCGCGGAGCTTTATCTCCCACAGTTTGCGCGTATCGCTTTGAGCTGCATGCCATTCAAGCAGCTTGCCTGAGCGCCAAACGCCTCGTTGCACCTCATTCTCCCCTCCGGCTTCAACGCCCATTTTTCGCTTTTCCGACTGCGTCAGGATTCGGCTCGCAATGGCTTGAATCAGCTCGTCCGCGCGACTCGTACAAGGGTCCGCAAGGCAGGCGCGCACTCGAACATCATTAAAATATAAAATGCAAAACAAACATATTCATCACTACAACGGCTATGCCGTCAAACCCTCGGCGCATCGTTTGCCCGATGGCACTTTTTCATCCAATCTGCTGCTCGAACGCGCCGACAGCGCGCGCACCGAAGGGCGCTACCAGTTCTATTCGCTCGATTACTTCACGAACGAAGAACAGGCTTTGCAGCACTCGGCACGCTGGGCACGTCATTGGGTCGACACGCGCGGCTAAGCGCGCGACCGGCGCGCAATCCTATTCGATGGCGCGCACGTGATCCACACAGCGCGCAGTACCGGCACAGGCGTACCATTCGGCACGCCATACTCATACGCGCAACCGCATCATGGCTTTTCTTCGGCCTTGATGCGCGCGCGCAGTTCGAACTTCTGAATTTTTCCCGTCGATGTCTTCGGCAATTCGCCGAAGCGCACCGCTTTCGGCAACTTGTATCCCGCAAGAAAGAGCCGGCAGTGCGCAATGATCTCTTCCGCGCTCACCTGAGCGCCCTCCTTGAGCTCGACGAAGGCGCACGGTACCTCGCCCCACTTCGCGTCCGCCATCGCCACCACGGCAGCTACGGACACCGCAGGGTGACGGTACAGCGTGTCTTCGACCTCGATGCTCGAGATGTTCTCGCCGCCGGAAATGATGATGTCCTTGCTGCGATCGCGAATGCGGATATAGCCATCGGGCATCCGCACGCCAAGATCGCCGGTATGGAACCAGCCGCCCTGGAAGGTGGCGTCCGTCGCACGCTCGTTCTTCAGATAGCCCTTCATGCAGATGTTGCCGCGGAACATGATCTCACCGATGGTCTCGCCATCGGCGGGCACGGGCGCGAGCGTGTCCGGGTCGAGCACGGTCACCGCCGCTTGCAGGTGATAGCGCACGCCCTGCCGCGCGTTCAGTTCGGCGCGCGCGCTGTCGTCGAGCGACTCCCACTCTTCCTGTTTTGCGCAGACCGCGGCCGGCCCATAGGTTTCGGTGAGTCCGTACACGTGCGTGAGATCGAAGCCGATCTCCTTCATCTTCGCGATCACCGCCGGCGCGGGCGCCGCGCCCGCCACCATCGTCGACACGCGATGCTCGATGCCCTCGCGCCATTCGGCCGGCGCGTTCGCGAGCGCGCTCTGAACGATCGGCGCGCCGCTATAGTGCGTGATGCCTTCGCGGCGAATCAGATCGAACACCGTCTTCGCATCGAATTTGCGCAAACAGACGTTGACGCCGGCACGCGCGGCTACCGTCCACGGGAAACACCAGCCGTTGCAGTGGAATAGCGGCAAAGTCCACAGGTAGACCGCGTGCTTGGGCATATCCCATTCGAGGATATTGCTGAGCGCGTTCAGATACGCGCCGCGATGGTGGTAGACCACGCCCTTCGGATCGCCGGTCGTGCCGGAGGTGTAGTTCAGCGCAATGGCATCCCATTCGTCGGCCGGCAGGGTCCACGCGAATTCGGGGTCGCCGGATTGCAGGAACGCTTCGTAGTCTGTCGCACGGATGAATTGAGCCGGATCGGCGGGCATCGCGTCCGCCACGCTGATCACGCGCAGGTCCGGAAATTCCAGCGCGGCACGATGCGCGAACTCGCCGTACTCGGTATCGACGATCAGCGCCTTCGCCTCGCCGTGGCGCAGCATGAACAGCAGCGACGACACGTCGAGCCGCGTGTTCAGCGTATTGAGCACGGCGCCGGCCATGGGCACGCCGAAGTGCGCTTCTATCATCGGAGGAATGTTGGGCAGCAAGGCCGCGACCGTGTCGCCACGCTGAATGCCGACTCGCTGCAGCGCGCTGGCCAGACGCCGGGCGCGCTCGTAGGTCTCTCGCCAGTTCCGGCGAATCTCCCCATGGACGACCGCAGGCCGCTCACCGTAGACTTCCGCTGCGCGCACGATGAAATCGATCGGCGTTAGTGGGACATAGTTGGCCTCACGGCGCTCGAGGCCTGCTTCGAACATGTGCTTCATCGGATCGTCTCCAGAGGCGCTGGTCGCGCCGTCGATTATTCTGACTGATGAACTAGGCTAACAATTGCCATGGTGAACTGTCTGTCATTCAAATGACAGAGTGGCGCGCCCTGGCGCTGCCACATCCACATTCGCCCGAAAACCCGCAAGCTGCCATGAACGACGCTCCGCTCACCGCCCCCGCCGACGCCCGCCCGCGCAAGCCGGAACGGGTCGCGCGCGCGGATCTGCCGGGCCTGTTCGCCACGTGCGCGTGGTTCCGGGCGCTCGCCGCCGAGCATCAGGCCTTGGTGCTCGCCAGCGCGCACGCGGAGCATCTGGAAGGCGGCGCATGGATCGCGCGCCGCCAGGAGCCGTCGGACTACTGGATCGGCGTGCATTCCGGTCTCATCAAACTTGCCATCTATAGCCCTTCGGGACGCAGTTGCACGCTGTCCGGCGTGCCGCGCGGCGGCTGGTTCGGCGAAGGCAGCGTAATCAAGCGCGAACTGCGCAAATACGACGTGGCGGCGATTCAGCCCTCGCTGGTCATGTTCGTGCCGTCGGAGACGTTCCACACGCTGCTGGAGTCGAGCCTGCCGTTCACCGGCTTCGTGATCCGGCAACTGAACAACCGCATGGGCGAATTCATCGCGTCGATCCAGAATAGCCGGTTGCTCGATGTCGATGCGCGCGTCGCACAGTCGCTCGCGCAATTGTTCAACCCGGACCTCTATCCCGACACCGGCCGCACGCTGGCCATTTCGCAGGAAGAAGTCGGCCTGTTGGCGGGCGTGTCGCGTCAGCGGATCAATCAGGCGCTGCAAAACCTCGAACGGCTGCAAATTTTGCACCTCTCGTATAACCAGATCGACGTGCTCGACCTCGAACGCCTTGGCGCGTTCGGCCGGGAACAGATCTAGCGCCCAACGCCCTGCCAGCCCCGTTTTTTGCCCCGCATGTTTCGGCGGTCGCCTGCGCGCGGCCGTCGCCCGTCAGCCTGTTTTTCGAGCAGCCGGATAAAGAAAGCGCCGCACGCGCCGTTATGCGAGCTATGCAGCACAGATTGCAGCCTCTCCCTATTCCGAGCTCAACGTATTGTCGAATCCGATAATGAACCGTCTGACACTGAAACAGAAATTGTGGGTGCCATTGCTGCTGTGCTGGGCTGCGCTCCTGATCGTGACCGTTGTGAACGCGTACGAAGCACGTAACGGTCAAATGGACGCACGGCGCGCGGATCTGGCCGACGTCACGGACATGGCTGCATCGATCGTCGCGGACTATGTGAAGCAGGCCGACGCCGGCAAGCTCTCCGCCGACGAGGCGAAGCAACAAGCCATTGCCCGCGTCAATGCCCAACGCTACGGTGCATCCGGCTACGTGACGATCGTGCGCAGCGATTCGGTCATGATCGATCATCCGATGAGCCCGAAGCTCAACGGCAAGGACATGAGCGGTTTTCGCGACGCCAAAGGCAACGCGCTGTATCACGACATCGCCCAGGCCGGCGGCTCGGCGACCGGCGCCGGCTACCTGCGCTACTGGTGGCCGAAACCCGGCGAGACGACGCCTAGCGAGAAGATCGGTTATGTGAAGCGCTTCGCCCCGTGGGGCTGGGACTTCATCGCCGGCGCTTACATGGACGACATCCAGGCGCAGTTCTACACGACACTCGCGCGCTCGGCCGGCATGCTGGTGGTGTTGGGCGTGATGGTGTCGTTCGTGGCGTCCCGCGTGGTGCGCAGCGTGTCGCGCTCGATCGGCGGCGAGCCTTCCGCGGCGGCTTCGATTGCGATGCAGATCGCGCGCGGCGATCTGGCCACGCGCATCGACCTGCGCCGCGACGACAAGTCGAGCCTGCTGTTCTCGTTGCGTGAGATGCGCGATCAACTCGCGGCCACCGTCGCGCGGATCAAGACGTCGGCGGAGACGATCACCGTCGCTTCGAAAGAAATCGCCGCCGGCAATCTGGATCTGTCGAGCCGCACCGAGGAACAGGCCGCGTCGTTGCAGCAGACTGCCGCGAGCATGGACGAACTCACCAAGACCGTCACGCAGAACGCCGACAACGCGGCGACCGCGTCCGAACTGGCCGGCGACGCGTCGGCCATCGCCGCGCGCGGTGGCCAGGTGGTCAACGACGTCGTCGAGAAAATGGCGGGCATCACCGATAGTTCGCGCAAGATCGGCGAGATCATCAGCGTGATCGAGGGGATCGCGTTCCAGACCAACATTCTGGCGCTGAACGCCGCGGTGGAAGCCGCGCGCGCCGGCGAAGAAGGCCGCGGCTTCGCGGTGGTCGCGGGCGAGGTGCGCAATCTCGCGCAACGCAGCGCGACAGCGGCCAAGGAGATCAAAGTGCTGATCGATCAGTCGGTCGCGCAAGTCGGCGAAGGCTCGACGCTCGCGGGCAAAGCGGGTAGCACGATCGGCGAGGTGGTCGACGCGGTGCGCCGCGTGACGGCCATCATGAACGAGATTTCGGCGGCTTCGAAGGAACAGAGTTCAGGTATCGGGGAAGTCAATCTCGCGATCCGTCAGATGGACGATGTGACGCAACGCAATGCCGCACTCGTCGAGCAGGCCGCCGCCGCGGCCGGTTCGCTCGATGAGCAGACCGAACAACTGCGCCATGCCGTCGCCGTGTTCAAGGTCGAGCAAACTACGTGATTGAGTGACAGCCGGTCTTTCCAGATCCGCAGGCCTGCTGACCGATAAAAGAAAGGCTGTCGCCGGGAACCCGGCGACAGCCTTTTTATTTGCCGTTGCGAAGCCGCAATCTACGCGACACTCACACCGCTCTTTCGCGTAACAGGCCGCTCCAGAATCGCGTCGGTCTCGAACAGCGTGAACACGATGTCGGCTAGCACGCCCGACTTCTTCCAGCGCAGATAGTAGCGATGCGCCGTCTGATACGGCGCGTAGCGCTCCGGCATCGCGCTCCAGGGCGCGCGTGCGCGCAGCACCCACATCACGCTATTCACCACCCAGCGGATATCGATGCTGGGACGCCCACGCCGAGGTCCAAGGGACTTCATTTCAGGCAGCAGCGGCACGATGCGATGCCATTGCTCGTCAGTAAGATCGTGATTGGTCGGCAAATGAGGTTGCGTCTTTCTGGCGGAATTATCCATGCGGTAAAAGCGCGCGGCCGCCGCGTACAGGCTGGCGTCGCCGCGAAATAGCGTCTATCAATCAATGGATTTCAGACTAACCGAAGCACGCTTCCGCGAAGGTTAACTCTTGTCAGACGGACCCGGATAATTGTCAGAAACTGCAATAAGTTATTGCGCTAAAGGACTTTTGGCGCGACGAGGGTGCTGGTCTATCATCGGCGCGCCGGCGCATGGTCAGCTTGCGCGTGCCGGACTTGAATGAAAAATCCATAACCACATAAGCAGGAATGCCAGTGAGACAAATAAGACTCCTCAAGACCGCCGCCATCGTGGGTGGCGCCGCCCTCGCGATGACCTCCGAGCAAGCCTCGGCACAGAGCTCGATCACGCTGTACGGCGTCGCTGACGTGAGCGTTCGCTATCTGACGAACTCCAACGCCAAAAACGATGGCCGCCTGTTCATGACGAACGGCGCGATCACCAATAGCCGCTGGGGTCTGCGCGGTTCGGAGGATCTGGGCGGCGGGCTGAAGGCGATCTTCGATCTGGAAAGCGGCATCAATCTGCAGGACGGTTCAGCCTCGGACAGCCAGCGGCTCTTCAACCGCAATGCGTATGTGGGCCTGAGCAGCCAATACGGCACGCTCACGCTGGGCCGTCAGAAGACACCGTTGTTCGACCTGCTCGGCGACACCTACGACCCGCTCACGGTCGGCAACTACTTCGAGAACTCATGGCTGCCGGGCGCGCTCGGCGCAGGACTCTATGCGGACAACGCCATCAAATACACCGGCACGTACAAAGGCCTGACCATGGCCGCGATGTACTCGTTCGGCACCAACTCGGAATCGACCGGCGCGGGCGGTTTCTCCGGCCAGGTGCCGGGCCATCTCGGCGCGGGCTCGATGTACGGCTTCACGTTGTCGTATGTGGCCGGCCCGTTGAGCGTTGCAGGCGGCGTGCAGCAGAACAGCGACAACAGCAATCACAAGCAGACCATCTTCAACGCGAACGCCGTGTATGCGTTTAGCACGGCGAAGGTGTACGTCGGCTATCTGCATTCGAAAGACGACACCGGTTTCGTCGATAGCGCGCTGGCGCAGCAGACGCTCGTGCCCGGCGTGGATATCCTGAAGGGCTCGGGCCGCGTCGACAACGGTCCGTTCGCCGGCGTGACGTGGCAGGCAACACCCGCACTCACGCTGACGGGCGCAGCGTACTACGACCACATGTCCAATGCGGCGATCGGCAACGGACAACTGGGCAGCGGCAATCGCTATACGTTGGTGGCGCTGGCTGAGTACGCATTGTCCAAGCGCACCGAGGTGTACGGCACGGTCGATTTCGACAAGGTATCGGGCGCTGCGTCGGTCGAATTACCGGGCAAGAGCAATCAGACCGGCGTTGCGCTCGGTCTGCGTACGATTTTCTAAGGCACGCAGGGCCGCTCGAGCCCAGCAAGGCGCGCGGCATCCGGCATATTCACGCCGGGCGCCGACCGGCGAAAACGTGCGCGCATAAAAAAAGGTGCCGCGAACGGCACCTTTTCGTACAACAACCAGCTTCTGCTGAAGCTTAGAAGCGGTGACGCAGACCGACCGTAGCAGCCGTCTGGTTCTTCGACGACGACGGCAGTTGCGTGTTGTCGCCGCTGTAGATCGAAGCGACACCGCCGTCACCCATTGCGTGCTGGTACACGGCTTGAGCGTAGACGTCCGTACGACGCGACAGCGAGTAGTCAGCCTGCAGGCCGATCTGGTGGTAGCGCACCGACTCCGAACCACCGTTCGCACCAACGCCGTAGCCCTTGCCGTCCGTGAACGTGTAAGCGACGCCCAGGCCCAGAGCCGGGGTCACGTTGTACTTGCCGTTGACTTCGTAGTTGTTAGCGCGCAGCGATTGCTGGCCAGCCGTGAAGTTGTCCGAACGCGATTGCGTCCATGCCAGACCGACGGTAGCCGGGCCGAAAGCGTACGAACCAGCAACGCCGAATTCACGTTGACGGAAGTTGCCGACGTTGCCTGCCAGTGCGTTGACGTACGAACCGTCCGAAGCACCGGTGTTGCCTGCGCCCGGGTTGTTTTGCTGTGCGTAAGCAGCACCCAGGTGCAGACCTTGCCACTGGTATGCAGCACCAACGCTGTATTCGCGGTTGTTTGCGAATGCGCCAGCCTGGTTCGAGAAGCCGTACGTGCCGCCGAACGTGAAGCCAGCGTAGTTAGCGCTCGAGTACTTGATCGAGTTGTTGACTGCGTAGCCGCCGTTCGTGTTCAGGTTGTCGTTGTTGAACGGGTGTGCGAAGTACGTACCGCCCCAGCTGCCCGTTGCGGTCAGCGGTGCCAGGTAGTCTTGAGCTGCGTCATATTGACGGCCCAGCGTGACCGTACCGAATTGCGCGCTCGACAGACCGACGAACGCTTGACGGTTGAACATGCCGTTGTTGTTAGCGAACTTGCCGTTGTTGATGTTGAAGCCGCTTTCCAACGTGAAGATTGCCTTCAGACCGCCGCCCAGGTCTTCCGAACCGCGCAGACCGAACATGCTTTGGTTGATGCCGCCGCTACCAGCTGCCCACTTCGAATTGTGGTTGACGTTGCTCGTGTACGTCAGGCCCGCGTCCAGCAGACCATACAGGGTCACGCTGCTTTGTGCGTGAGCGACGGAAGCGAACGATGCGGCAACCGCAACGACGATGAGACTCTTTTTCATGCGTGGGACTCCTGTTCGATAAATTTACGCGGGGAGCGGGACCTGCCTCGGCAGCGCATGCATCGCACCCACTGCCGCCCTGTTCGCCGACCCGTTTCGGATCAGCCGGGCACCCTTGAAACGAAGCGTGAGTGTAGGGGGACACCCTGGTAGCGAGGCCGGCAATTCACGCAACAGGATTTTTCAGAATCAGCAATAATCTAATTGCCGCAGGCATTAAGTCTTTGTTTTTCCGGCATTAATTGCAAAATTAGGCAAGTGTCGCACCTGCTCTGAACATAAGTAATTTGCAACTTCTCAATATTGTCAGTTGTGTGTATGCAACAGGGTTTTCATATTCCCGTCGTAATCGGGTCGGAACGATTAAAAAATCAGAAACTTCTGACTGCCCGAAAATGAGGCAATTAGGCCGCACGCATTCAGTTCAATGTAAATTTATTTTAGAAAACCGGGAACTTAATTGAATGAGTGGCGTCGTCTGATTCAAACCGGATTAACCAGTGTCATTGAACTGGCCATTAATGTCTTTGCGGAATGGAATGAACTTAATGGAAGTTGCGGCGGCGATTCCGCGCGCTTCGCAAGACCGCGCGTCGAAGGGGAAAGCCTTCAGCACGGGCGTTGCCCGGAGGTGAGATGCGGCGCCGACCGCCGCGTGACAAAAACCCGTGCTGAAAGCGGATGGCACACATCGAACAGCCTTCCGCCTCCATTAAACGGCACGAACGTGCGATTTTTTACACGGAGTTTCCCTAGTTCCCGGCAAGCACGGCCTTATGGCTTGTCGTGCGATCGCCGGAGCGCGTCCTCATCCTCGGGAGAAGCGCCCGGCGCAAGCGGATCGGTTTCGGGCGGCACGCCTGGCAACGGACGCGGCTGCTCGTCGGGTTCATCGAGCGGCTGGTTGGCGGGGTCGGCAACGGGGTCGATAGTCGGATCGGTTTGCATGATGAGCGTCCTGAGGATGGGAATATCTCCCAACACTATGCGCGCAACGGCTATTCCCGAGGTTCCGGCGCCACGGTCAATCGCTCGGCCTTCGCGCGGCCGTCTCGATCCGTTGATGTCCGGCTGTAGAAATTGCCCCGTGTACGCCGAAACTTTCAACGCCCAATCGCGCGACTGAATACGCCGCGCCCTTTCACGAGACTAATGGCGATCCGGCCGCGAGCGCGGCATCTCGTCGCCCGAACCGGTCAGGAACGGCTCCAGCCCGAACAGCCAGGCAAAGCAGAAGGTGGCGCGCGCCAATGCACTGACCTGCTGTCGTTGCGGCGCACTCTCACCGGCGCCTTCCAGCGGAGTGGCCAGCAAGGGTCGAGTCTGCACAAACTCAGTGGCGGTGTGGTCAGGTCGCATGATCGTTCTCGTTATTGATATGGTTTGGACGCCGAGCTTATGCAAACGACGTGCCACTCTCACTGACCGGACCTCGGGCCGACTGCTACTCAGATTAGCGCCGCTATCGCGATGGCGTCTGTGCGCCGGAGCGCGAAACGCAAGCCATGGAAATGACGAGGCGAATCCTGCAAATGAGGGATTAAATCGAACAGAGTTTGCGCCAGCAACGGCAGAAGGAATGACGATATTGCCGCGACGTGAAATGCGCCGCTTAACACGCTCGCTTAACTCACAACATCCGATCTGAAGCGCTTTGAAAATCCCGCCAATGCTGTGACGAACATCTTTCACCCAACCGGATAGAAATCCACCATGCGTAGATTAATAGCGCAGCGAAAGTGACATATTGCCGCGCCCGATACCGCTTCACGCCATAAAAACAAAAAGGGTTCCGACATTATCGGAACCCTTTCTTAGGATCGATGGTGGGCCGGGTCGGATTCGAACCGACGGTGTCCTTTCGGAGGCGGATTATGAGTCCGCTGCCTGCAACCAGCACGGCGTCCGGCCCAAGAAAAAAGACCCGGTCGTGAAGGCCGGGCCTATTCGTTGATTGGCCGACATACTACACGAAAAAGGGGCCTTCGCAACCGCTTCGCTACGGCGAAACAACCGCGAGGCCCCTTCAAACCGCTACATCATTTGCAACCAACGCCAGCTTCGATCAATTCCCTTCGAGGAACGACTTCAGCTTGTCCGAACGGCTCGGGTGACGCAGCTTGCGCAGCGCCTTCGCCTCGATCTGACGGATCCGTTCACGCGTCACGTCGAATTGCTTGCCGACTTCTTCGAGCGTGTGATCGGTGCTCATCTCGATACCGAAACGCATGCGCAGCACCTTCGCTTCACGCGGCGTCAGCGAGTCGAGCACGTCCTTCACGACATCGCGCATGCTGGCATGCAAAGCGGCGTCGGCCGGCGCAACCGTGTTGTTGTCTTCGATGAAGTCGCCCAGATGCGAATCGTCGTCGTCACCGATCGGCGTTTCCATCGAGATCGGCTCCTTCGCGATCTTCATGATCTTGCGGATCTTGTCTTCCGGCATTTCCATCTTCTCGGCCAGCGTTGCCGGATCCGGCTCGAGACCGGTTTCCTGCAGAATCTGACGCGAGATGCGGTTCATCTTGTTGATCGTTTCGATCATGTGAACCGGAATCCGGATCGTGCGCGCCTGGTCCGCGATCGAACGCGTAATGGCCTGACGGATCCACCACGTTGCATACGTGGAGAACTTGTAGCCACGACGATATTCGAACTTGTCCACCGCCTTCATCAGGCCGATGTTGCCTTCCTGAATCAGGTCGAGGAACTGCAGACCACGGTTCGTGTACTTCTTCGCGATCGAGATCACGAGACGCAAGTTCGCCTCGGTCATTTCGCGCTTCGCCTGACGCGCCTTCAGTTCACCCGCCGCCATCTGACGGTTGGTTTCCTTCAGGTCCTTCAGCGGCAGCACGACACGCGCTTGCAGATCCAGCAGACGCTGCTGCTGTTCGCGAATGGCCGGGATGTTCCGCGTGAGGATCGCGCTATACGCGTGACCTTCACCGACGATCTTGTCGGCCCATTCGAGATCCGTTTCGCTGCCCGGGAAACGCGCGATGAATTCCGCACGCGGCATGCCGCACTTGTCGACCACCGTATGCAGGATCTGACGCTCGACCTGACGCACTTCGTCCACTTGCGCACGCAGCGTGTCGCACAGACGCTCGACGGTGCGCGCGGTAAAGCGGATCGTCATCAGCTCGTTCTGGATCGTTTCCTGTGCCTTCAGATACGACTTGGACTTGTAGCCTTCCTTCTCGAACGCGCGACGCATCTTGTCGAACCATTCGCTGATCATCGCGAATTTTTCGAGCGACGCACGCTTGAGCGCTTCCATCTGCGCTGCGTTGGCCGTAGCTTGCGCCGTGCCGTCGTCTTCTTCCTCGTCCTCTTCCGCGTCCTCTTCGACTTCCTCGTCTTCGCTCTCAATCGCTTCCGCTTCCTGCGCGGAGAAGCCGTCCGCGTCTTCCGCGTTGGCGTCGATCAGGCCGTCGACCAGTTCGTCGATGCGAATTTCCTCGTTCGCGACGCGCTCCGCCATCGCCAGGATGTCGGCGATCGTGGTCGGGCACGCGGAGATGGCCATCACCATGTGCTTCAGGCCGTCTTCGATCCGCTTGGCGATTTCGATTTCGCCTTCGCGCGTGAGCAGCTCCACCGTGCCCATTTCGCGCATGTACATGCGGACCGGGTCGGTGGTGCGGCCGAATTCCGAGTCGACGGTGGACAGCGCAACTTCCGCTTCCTCTTCCACTTCGTCGTCCGACGAAGCCGCCGGCGCGTTGTCGTTCAGCAGCAGCGTTTCAGCGTCCGGGGCCTGCTCGTACACCGCCACGCCCATGTCGTTGAACGTGCTGATAATGCCTTCGATCGCCTCGGTCTCGGTGAAGTTGTCCGGCAGGTGGTCGTTGATTTCAGCGTACGTCAGGAAGCCGCGCTCCTTGCCGAGCTTGATCAGCGCGCGCAGTTTGGAGCGGCGTTCCTCGAGTTCCTCGACCGTGCCCGGCTGTGACGACGCGAAAGCGTCTTTCAGCAGCGCTTTTTCCTTTGCACGACGATCGCGAGCCTTGGCCTTTTCCACCTTGGCTGGAACAGCCGCGGGGCTTTCTTCGCTTTGGGTTGCGTCGTCATCGACGGGTACTTCGTTCAGCTTTTTCGTCATGGAGTTCGCCGTACCGGCTGTAGTCTCGACTCGCGGCTGGTGGACAACAGCCGTTTGAACCGTGGATACTGGAACCTCGCGCACTACCGCATCGTCCTGCGCGGCAGCCGCTTCCCTTGCGCTTCTGACACCCGACCCCTTCGTGGCCGGTACTGCTACAACTTTCGCCGCCCTGTCCGGCTCCGCTCGCGCAGCCGACGTGGTCGAGGACTTCTTCCCGGCAACCGGTGCAACGCTAACCGCAGACGTTTTTCTGGTGGAAGAAACTAACCTGGCCTCGGTGACCTTTCTGGTCCGCTCCGTGGAGCTTGTGCCTGTTGTTTTCTTTCCGCCCGTAGTTCCGCCCGTAGTCTTTGCCATCGCATCGCCTTTTCGCCTTTGCTAGGAAAACCCTTGAAAAACAAACCGCTGGAAACCTTTTATTATACCACCCAGGCTTCCTGCGCTCCGCCTACAGCCCGAGCTGGCGCTTCATGTCAGCCCGCTTCCGATTAAGCTCCGACAGCTCCGCAAACTCCTCCGGCGTGTGCCGGGATTGCCGCGAAAGCTGCTCGAGACGATCGCAGTAAGCGTCGTACCGCATCTTCAGGATCGCCGCCTTCAGTTCCTCGCCGACAATCCGTTCCTGCTCGCGCCGTTCCTCGATGACGGTCGCATCTTCCGGGTCCTTCAGCAGTAAATCCCGGACGTTTTCATCATAGTCTAGAATTTTGCGAAAGATTTCCTCGAAAGTTGGGGCGTTCGCGCCGTTTCGCAATAGGTCGGACAACAACTGAAACTCCGCCGAATCGCCCAGCGCACGCGCGTGGGTCGTCACTTCCTCGAACAACTCGCCGTGCCGCGTGACCGTGAGAAGAGCCTGTTCGGCCTCTTCGTCCAGCACGGACACCGTGCGCGGATACATCACCAGATTGCGCAGCGTTTTTTCCTCGATCCCGGTCACACTGCGCCGGTCTTTGCGGGCCGGCGCCGCGCGGGCCGCCGCCGCGATGCGCGAATCGACCTCGCATAGCGCGGCGACCTCGTCGAACGGCACGTCGAGCCGGTCGGCGAACATATGCATGATCTGGGCGCGCAGCGCGTTGGCCGGCAGCGCCTGCAGCAGCGGCTTGGCGTCGAACAGCGCGCGGGCCCTGCCTTCCGGCTGATCCAGCTCCTTGCCGGTCAGCACCTCGTTCAGCATGAACTGCGACAGCGGCATGGCCCGCTCGACCTGCTCGGCGAAACCCTCGGTGCCGAATTCACGCACATAGCTGTCCGGATCGTGCTCGGACGGCAAAAACAGGAACCGGATGGTCCGGTTGTCCGCCGCATGTGGCAAACAGGCGTCCAGCGCACGCCGGGCGGCGCGCCGGCCGGCCGAATCGCCGTCGAAACTGAAGATGACCGTGTCGGTCTGGCGCATCAGTTTCTGCACATGAATCGGCGTGCAAGCCGTGCCGAGCGTGGCGACCGCGTTCTGGAACCCCAATTGGGCCAGCGCGACCACGTCCATATAGCCTTCCACGACCAGCACGTAGTGCTGCTCGCGAATTGCCAGACGCGCCTCGAACAGCCCATACAACTCGCTGCCCTTGTTAAATAAAGGCGTTTCGGGCGAATTCAAATATTTGGGCTCGCCGCCGTCCAGCACGCGGCCGCCGAAGCCGATCACCTGCCCTTTCACATTGCGTATCGGGAACATGACCCGCTCGCGAAAGCGGTCGTACCGGCGGTTCTGGCCCTGAGCGTCGGACTTTTCGCTGACGATCACCAGACCCGATTCGACCAGCGAATCGTCGCGGTAGTTCGGAAAGGCCGCTTCGAGGTTCTGCCAGCCGTCCGGGGCATAGCCGAGCCCGAAACGAGCCGCGATCTCGCCAGTCAAGCCGCGTTTCTTCAGGTACTGGATCGCGACCGGCGCACTGCGCAGTTGTTTGCGGTAGAAGTCGCAGGCGGTCTGCATGACATCGGATAGCGCGGTGGTAACCGCTTTGGACGCCGCCGGCGCATAGCCGCCGCCGGAACCGCCGCCGCCATAGCCGGGCGATGGCTCATTCGGCACCGTCAAGCCGACCGACTGCGCCAACTCATTGACTGCCTCGGGAAACGATGAACCGACGTGTTCCATCAGGAACCCGATGGCCGTACCATGCGCGCCGCAGCCGAAGCAGTGATAGAACTGCTTAGTCGGACTAACCGTAAACGAAGGGCTTTTCTCGTTGTGGAACGGGCACAGCCCCATGAAGTTCGCGCCGCCCTTTTTCAACTGCACATACCGGCCGACCACGTCGACGATATCGACGCGGTTGAGCAGGTCCTGCAGGAATGACGGAGGAATCACAGTAAATGACGCTGCCTAAAAACTCAGCGCCGCGCGCGCCGTCGAAATAACGGCATGCACAGCGCGGAAATACGGGAATTTACTTCGCGAGCGCGGCTTTGACTTGTGCCGAGACAGCGGTCATGTCGGCACGGCCGGCCAGCTTCGGCTTGAGCACGCCCATCACCTTGCCCATGTCCTGCGGGCCGGCTGCGCCGGTTTGCGCTACCGCGGCCTGCACTTCGGCAACGATCTCCGCCTCGGACATCTGTTCCGGCATATAAGCAGACAAGATCGCCAGCTCGGCCTTTTCCTTGTCGGCCAGATCGGTGCGGCCAGCGGCTTCGAACTGGCTGATCGAGTCTTTGCGCTGCTTGATCATCTTGTCGATGACCGCGGTGATCGCGGTGTCGTCGAGCGTGATGCGCTCGTCGACTTCGCGCTGCTTGATCGCGGCGAGCAGCAGACGGACCGTGCCGAGGCGCTCGGTCTCACGTGCCCGCATGGCGGCCTTCATATCGTCGTTGATCCGGTCCTTGAGACTCATCACTCACCTGAATGCGTTGGAATTTGAAAAACCGGCCAGGCTAATTGCATCAACACGCGCATCAACACGAATACCCGCTTGGGACTGCTTCCTCAAGCGGGTTGGCACACTGTGCGTTATGGTTGCGACCCTGCCGGCTGGCCCGAAGGGCCGTGTTTTCCGTGATGGCACCTGTCGTGCCCTCACCGGTTGAATGTCGCCGCTCCGTTCAACGGGAACCGCGGCAACGCCAGAATCAGTAGAACTTCTTTGGCAGCGTCTGGCCACGCAGACGCTTGAAATGACGCTTCACCGCAGCCGCCTTCTTACGCTTGCGCTCAGCCGTAGGCTTTTCGTAAAACTCGCGAGCGCGAAGTTCCGTCAGCAAGCCGTTTTTCTCCATGGTGCGCTTGAACCGGCGCATGGCGACTTCGAACGGCTCGTTGTCTTTTACGCGGATGGTCGTCATTTTTCAATAACGGAACTTTGTAAAGGTTCAGGAGTATAGCAGAGCTTTCTCACAAAGCCAGAGCGCCGTCAAGCCCCTCTGGCATACTCCGCGGCCGCCTGGCCGGCCGCCACACCCGATGCCCACGCCCATTGAAAGTTGTAGCCACCCAGCCAACCGGTTACGTCGACAGCTTCGCCGATGAAGTACAAGCCCGGCGCGCGCGCGCTCATCATCGTCGATGACGACAGGTCGCGCGTGTCGATGCCGCCGCGCGTCACTTCGGCTTTGCGATAGCCTTCCGTGCCGTTGGGGGTGAGCGTCCAGCGCGACAGGGCTTCGCCGACGCGGCGCAGGGTTTTGTCCGGCAAATCGGCCACGCGGGCTTCGGCGGAAATCTGATGGGTTTCGAGCCAGACATGGGCGAGCCGCTGCGGCACCCATTCCGACAACAGATTGGCGATCTGACGCTTGGTGCCGGTTTTCGCCTCGAGCAAGGCCGCCGTGGCGTCCTGGGCCGGCAAGAGGTTGATGTGAATCGGCTCGCCGGGCTGCCAATAGCTCGAAATCTGCAGTACGCCCGGGCCGGAAAGGCCGCGGTGGGTGAGCAGCAGGTCTTCGTTGAACTCGGCGCCGGTCTTCTTGTTGCCGGTCGCCAGTTGCACTTCCAGCGAGACACCGGACAGCGCCGCGAACGGCTCCCAGTCGGCTGCAGCAAAGGTCAGCGGGACTAGCGCGGGGCGCGTGTCGATCAGCTTGTGACCGAACTGCTTGGCAAGACGGTAGGCGAAATCGGTGGCGCCGATCTTGGGAATCGACAGTCCGCCCGTTGCGACCACGAGCGCGCGCGCCATGATTGGCCCCGACTGCGTATCCAGCGTGAAGCGCCCTTCCGGATCCTGCCGCACCTGCTCGACCGACAGCGGCGTCCGCCATGCCACGCGGCCCGCGTCGCACTCGTGCTTCAACACATCGATGACTGCGTCGCTCGACTGGTCGCAGAAGAGCTGGCCTTTATGCTTCTCGTGCCACGTCACGTGATGGCGCTTGAGCAGCGCCATGAAGTCGCGCGGCGTGTAGCGCGCGAGCGCAGAGCGGCAAAAATGCGGGTTGGCCGACAGGTAATTGGCCGGGCCGGCATACAGATTCGTGAAGTTGCAACGGCCGCCGCCGGAGATGCGGATCTTCTCCGCGAGACGCTGCGAGTGGTCGATCAGCACCACGCGACGGCCGAGTTGCCCGGCCACGGCCGCGCACATCATGCCGGCCGCGCCTGCGCCGATCACTGCGATATCGAAGGATTCCATGGGGCCGCATTGTACCCGCGCGTCGGCGGCGCCTTGCCCGCACTGCTATACTTTCAGGCTTGCCTTCTCACTGTCGGGCGCCTGGGTTTTGTTACGCCAGCGTCCGCTCAAGCGACCCATCATGCTCGTTCTCGGCATCGAAAGCTCTTGCGACGAAACCGGTCTCGCGCTCTACGACACGGAGCGCGGCCTGCTTGCGCACGCGCTGCATTCGCAAATTGCGATGCATCGGGAGTACGGCGGCGTGGTGCCGGAACTGGCGTCGCGCGATCACATCCGGCGTGCGCTGCCGCTGCTCGAAGAGGTGATGGAACGCGCCGGCGCGGCCCGCGGCGACATCGACGCGATCGCCTATACGCAAGGCCCGGGTCTCGCGGGCGCGCTGCTGGTCGGCGCGAGCGTCGCCAATTCGCTGGCCATGGCGTGGGACAAGCCGACTATCGGCATTCACCACCTCGAAGGGCATTTGCTCTCGCCGCTGCTGGTGGATGAGCCGCCGCCGTTCCCGTTCGTCGCGCTGCTGGTGTCAGGCGGTCACACGCAACTGATGCGCGTGACTGACGTCGGCGTCTACGAGACGCTCGGCGAAACGCTGGACGACGCAGCCGGAGAAGCCTTCGACAAAACCGCCAAGCTGCTCGGCCTCGGTTACCCGGGCGGCCCGGAAGTCTCGCGCATGGCCGAATTCGGCACGCCGGGCGCCGTGGTCCTGCCGCGTCCCATGCTGCATTCCGGCGACCTGGATTTCAGCTTCAGCGGCTTGAAGACCGCTGTCCTCACGCACGCCAAGAAGCTCGGCGGCTCGAATATCTGCGAGCAGGCGAAAGCCGATCTGGCGCGCGGTTTCGTCGACGCGGCTGTCGAGGTTCTGGCGGCGAAGTCGCTGGCCGCGCTCAAGAAGACGAAGCTCAACCGGCTGGTCGTCGCGGGCGGGGTCGGCGCGAACCGGCAATTGCGCGAGGCGCTTTCCGCTGCCGCGAAGAAGCGCAATTTCTACGTGCACTATCCGGACCTGTCGCTGTGTACGGACAACGGCGCGATGATCGCACTGGCCGGTGCCTTGCGACTGCAACGCTGGCCCGATCAATCGGGCAAGGACTACGCGTTCACGGTGAAGCCTCGCTGGGATCTGACGTCCCTCGCACGCTGAGTTCGACATCGTTACGCCGTAAAAAAAGCCGCTTCAAGAAGCGGCTTTTTTGATGCAGTCGGCAAACGCGCGTATCAAGCCACGCGCTTATCCCGCTCGATCACCGCGTACGCGCTGTGATTGTGAATCGACTCGAAGTTCTCGGCTTCCAGCACGTAGGCGACGATCCGCTCGTCCGCATTCAGACGTTGCGCGACATCGCGCACCAGGTCTTCGACGAACTTCGGATTTTCATAAGCACGCTCGGTCACGAACTTCTCGTCCGGGCGCTTGAGCAAGCCCCACAGTTCGCACGAGGCTTCTTCTTCGGCGATACGAATCAGTTCTTCCACGGCCACATCGCCTGCCAGTTCGGCGTTGATCGTGACGTGCGAGCGCTGGTTATGCGCGCCGTACTGCGAGATCTTCTTCGAGCACGGGCACAGGCTCGTCACCGGCACCAGCACTTGCAGGAACAGACGCGTCGCGCCGTTGCGAGTGTCACCCGTCAGCGTGACTTCGTAGTCGAGCAGGCTCTGCACGCCCGACACCGGCGCGGTCTTGTTCACGAAGTACGGGAACGACACCTCGATGCGGCCGGCCTCGGCTTCGAGCTTTTCGAGCATGGCGGCGAGCATGGTGCGGAACGTGGCCGGCTCCAGCGGCGCCTTGTTCTCTTCGAGCAAGGCGACGAAGCGCGACATGTGCGTGCCCTTCTGCTCAGCCGGCAGATGTACGTCGAGGTTCCACGTACCAACCGTCGGCTGCACCTCGCCACCTTGGGTGCGCACCGTCAGCGGATGGCGCACGGCCTTAACGCCGACACGCTGAATCGGGATCTGACGAGTGTCGGGCGTGCTTTGCACGTCGGGCATCACAAAGGCGGGATTCATCTGATTCATTTCTTGTCCTTTCAGGAAACGCCGGACCGCCCTGAGTCTTCGCCCCGAAGGAAGTCCCCTTCGGGATTCCCTCGTGAGGGCTGCCGCAAAGCGACAGGTTCGGCGGCTCCCAGCGGCCGCGCGAATCAAGGCGCGCAATGGCGAACGCCGGCCCCTGCCGGCGTTGGATGATGGGCCCGAAGGCCCACCGATTCAAAGTGGAGATTGCTTATGGCGGCCATGGCACGGCGGCCGCACCGCGAGCGGCGACGCTTTACGCGACGCGCTTCACCGACGACTGTCCGCCGACCGCGCCGCTCGACAGGAAGCGCTCGCGGATCGACTTGGTGATACCCGCGGCGTCGAGACCACACGCGGCGAGCAGCTTGGCCGGGTCCCCATGGTCGATGAACCGATCGGGAAGGCCCAATTGTAGTACGGGTCGCATAACCCCACTTTCAAGCAGGGCTTCGACGCAGGCCGAACCCGCGCCGCCCATTACGCTGCCTTCTTCGACCGTGACGATGGCGTCGTGCGTTTCGGCCAGTTGACGGACCAGATCGGCATCGAGCGGCTTCACGAAGCGCATGTTGGCGACCGTCGCATCCAGTTGCTCGGCGGCTGCCAGCGACGGCGCGACCATCGTGCCGAATGCCAGAATCGCAATGCGCTTGCCAGCCGGCTGCGACGTTTCACGACGAATCTCGCCCTTGCCGAGCGGCAGCGCCACCATCTGCTTGACAGTGGCGACGCCCGTGCCAGCGCCACGCGGATAGCGCACCGCCGTCGGGTTCGGTTGCTGCAACGCCGTGTACAGCATCTGGCGGCATTCGTTTTCGTCCGACGCGGCCATCACCGTCATGTTCGGGATGCAGCGCAGGAACGCCAGGTCGTAAGCGCCCGCGTGCGTCGCGCCGTCCGCGCCGACCAGACCCGCGCGGTCGATGGCGAACACCACCGGCAGGTTCTGCAGCGCGACGTCGTGAATCAATTGGTCGTAAGCACGTTGCAGGAAGGTCGAGTAGATCGCGACCACCGGCTTCATGCCTTCCGCGGCCAAACCGCCGGCGAACGTCACCGCATGTTGCTCGGCGATGCCGACGTCGAAGTAACGGTCCGGGAAGCGCTTCTCGAACTCCACCATGCCCGAGCCTTCGCGCATAGCCGGCGTGATGCCGACCACACGTGCGTCCAGTTCAGCTGCGTCGCACAGCCATTCACCGAATACCTGCGTGTAGGTCTTCTTGGACGGCGTGCTGGCCGGCTTGATGCCTTCAGCCGGATTGAACTTGCCCGGGCCGTGGTACAGCACCGGATCGGCTTCGGCCAGCTTGTAGCCCTGGCCTTTCTTCGTCACGACGTGCAGGAATTGCGGACCGCGCAGTTCCTTGATGTTCTGCAGCGTCGGGATCAGCGAATCGAGATCGTGGCCGTCGATCGGGCCGATGTAGTTGAAGCCGAACTCTTCGAACAGCGTGGCCGGCACGATCATGCCCTTGGCGTGCTCTTCGAGCTTGCGCGCGAGGTCGAGCATGGGCGGCGCGACGCGCAGCACGCGTTCGACGCCGGCACGCGCGGCGGCGTAGAAGCGGCCCGACATCAGGCGCGCCAGATGGCGATTCAGCGCGCCGACCGGCGGCGAAATCGACATGTCGTTGTCGTTCAGGATGACCAGGAGCGGCACGTCGTCTTCGACGCCGGCGTTGTTCATCGCCTCGAACGCCATGCCGGCCGTCATCGCGCCGTCGCCGATCACGGCGATGCCCATGCGGTTGTCGCCCTGCAGCTTGCTTGCGACCGCCATGCCGAGCGCGGCGGAAATCGACGTGCTGGAGTGCGCCGTGCCGAACGTGTCGTACTCCGACTCGTCACGTTTAGGGAAACCCGAGATGCCGCCCAGCTGACGCAGCGTGTGCATCTGGTCACGGCGGCCCGTCAGGATCTTGTGCGGATAGGTTTGATGGCCGACATCCCAGACGATCCGGTCGTGCGGCGTGTCGAACACATAGTGCAGAGCAATGGTCAACTCGACCGTGCCGAGGTTGGACGAAAGATGGCCGCCCGTCTGCGATACGCTGTCGAGCACGAAGGCACGCAACTCGTCGGCAAGCGGTTGCAATTGGCGGCGATCGAGGCGGCGCAGGGCTGCCGGGTCGTCAATGGTTTTCAGCAAGTCGTACATCGTCGTTCCATTGTAGGAAAACTTACGCGCCCGCACTTCATACATGCGCTTCGCAACGGAGGCGCGCGGCGGCGGGCTTTCGCGTTCAGCTAACCCGGTTCACCACCAGGTCGGCCAATTCGGCAAGACGCTGCGCGCGTGCGCCAAACGGCGCCAGCGCGGCGTGAGCGTCGCTGCGCAGCTGCGCTGCGAGCGCGCGCGACGCGTCGAGCCCAATAATCGACACGTAGGTCGGCTTGCCGTCCTTCGCGTCTTTACCTGCCGTTTTGCCGAGCGTCGCGGAATCGGTCGTGACGTCGAGAATGTCGTCGACGACCTGAAACGCGAGGCCGACAGCGGCCGAATACGCGTCAAGCGAACGCATGGCGTTCGCATCCGGCGTTTCGCCCGCCAGTGCACCCATGCGCACCGCGGCGCGCAGCAACGCGCCGGTCTTCATGCGGTGCATGGTTTCGAGTTGCGTGCGCGTCAGCGTGTGGCCGACACTCGCCAGATCGATGGCCTGCCCGCCGCACATGCCGATCGAGCCGCTCGCCAGCGCCAGTTCGCGCACCAGCGCGGCCTGCTGCGCCGGGGCCAGAACGTCCGACGTCAACGCGACGAACGCCTGCGATTGCAGCGCGTCGCCGACCAGCAATGCCGTCGCTTCGTCATATTTGACGTGTACCGTGGGCTTGCCGCGACGCAGCGCGTCGTCGTCCATGCACGGCATGTCGTCGTGGACGAGCGAGTACACGTGGATCATTTCCAGCGCTGCCGCCGCCGCGTCGAGGCACTCGGCGCGCGCGCCGGTCAGCTCGCCGGCCGCGTGGCACAGCAGCGGGCGAACCCGCTTGCCGCCGCCCAGCACCGCGTAACGCATGGCCTCATGCAGCGTGGCGGGCTCGGTTGCCTCGCTCGGCAGGTAATGTTCCAGTGCCGTTTCGACGCGCTCCAGTACCGAGCGCATCCATTGTTCGAATGTCATAGGTCGTCCCCGCTTTCAGTAGCGGCTGTGCCTGCGGTATTCATGGGCAGCGGCTTGAGCGTCTCGCCGTCGAGCACGCGCACCTGCTGCTCGACCTTTTCGAGCTGCTGCTGGCAAAACGCCACGAGAGCCGCGCCGCGCCGGTAGGCGGTGAGCGATTCCTCGAGGCTGAGATTGCCGCTTTCCATGCGTGCAACCAGCCCTTCCAGCTCCGCCTGGGCGGCCTCGTAATTCTCGGGCAGCGGCGTGGTGTCGACGCCTTCGGCTGGCGTGGCAGCAGTATCTTTCGACGCGGTCTTCGCCATGAATAGTCGCAAAATTAAAACAAGTCGGACATTCTACGGCAAAAGCGATATTTCCGAGCCGCCCGCCGCCCTACGCCCGCCTTCCCGCTGCGCGCCGTCCTAGCAGTCTCGCAGAAAAAAAACGATCGGTCTGCGGCGAAAAAGCCGAACTTTCCTGAGATTTTTGACCCAAATCAGGCACTTAACGGCCCCAAAGAAGGGGAAACGGGTATAATTGCGGGCTCCCTAAATCGAATCTTCGATGGTTGGGTTGTTCACTGCTTTCACGTCTTCACGGGAGTGGGAATGTCCAATCTGAGCAATGCATTGCAGTTGCGGTCTGTCCACAGCCAGCTGCCAGTCACGGCTTACTTTGACGAAGCGCTTCTAACGCGCGAAATCGAAACCCTTTTCAAGAAAGGTCCTCGTTATATCGGCCACGATCTCATGGTGCCCGAAGCGGGGAATTATTTTGCTTTGCCGAGCGAGAGCGAAGGGCGTGTGCTCGTCCGTAACCAGCAGTCACAAGTCGAACTGCTGTCGAACGTGTGCCGCCACCGGCAAGCCATCATGCTCAACGGCCGCGGCCAGGCGGAGAACATCGTCTGCCCCCTGCATCGCTGGACGTACGATCTGAACGGCCAGCTCCTCGGTGCGCCCCATTTTGCGGATAACCCCTGCCTGAATCTCGGCGCCACGTCGCTGCAGAACTGGCAAGGCCTGCTGTTCGAAGCGCAGGGGCGCGACGTCGCGCGCGATCTAGCGCGCCTAGGCACCAAGGAACACTTCGATTTTTCGGGCTTCATGTTCGATCACGTCGAAGTGCACGAGTGCAATTACAACTGGAAGACCTTTATCGAGGTCTATCTGGAGGACTATCACGTCGCGCCGTTCCATCCGGGCCTCGGCAGCTTCGTCAATTGCGACGACCTGACGTGGGAGTTCGGCGAGTGGTACAGCGTGCAGACGGTCGGCGTGCACAAGGATCTTGAGCAGCCGGGCAGCCCCACGTACCGCAAGTGGCACGACGAAGTGCTGCGCTTTCGCGGCGGCAATCCGCCTGAATTCGGCGCGATCTGGATGGTGTACTACCCGGGCATCATGATCGAGTGGTATCCGCACGTGCTGGTGGTGTCTTGGCTGATTCCGCGCGGTCCGCAGAAAACCACCAACGTGGTGGAGTTCTATTACCCTGAGGAAATCGCGCTGTTCGAGCGTGAGTTCGTCGAAGCCGAACGCGCCGCCTACATGGAAACGGCCCGCGAAGACGACGAGATCGCGGAACGCATGGACGCCGGCCGCCGTGCGCTGATGAATCGCGGCGAATCGCAGGTCGGCCCGTATCAGAGCCCGATGGAAGATGGCATGCAGCACTTCCACGAATTCCTGCGGCGCGAACTCGGTACGATCTGAGTGGCGCCGAACCAGATTCACCAGATTCTTCCGGCAGCATCAATGCATGGAAAGACGGGCTTCGACCCGTCTTTTTTTGTTTAGACTTAGAAGATAGCTTGGCCATCCGTAGGCGGCGCCAAGCCGCCGAGCGGAGCCGCCATCGCCCGCATCGAGCTTTGCATGGGACCCGAGCGAGCGCTAAAGCGCTAACTCTGATCGACAGGAGACGTCATGCCCCACACTCACTACACCACTCTGATTTCCGCGACCAATCTCGCGGAACGGCTTGCCGCCGCGCCGGGCAGCGTGTTCGTCATCGACTGCCGGTTCGATCTGGCCGACACGGAAGCCGGCGAAAAAGCCTATCTGGCCGGGCATCTGCCGGGCGCGCATTACCTGCATCTCGATCGCGATCTGTCGGGGCCGAAGAACGGTCACAACGGCCGCCATCCGCTGCCGGATCGTGCGCGGCTGGTGGAGACGCTGGAGTCGCGCGGCCTGAAGCAGGGCCAGCAGGTCGTCGCGTACGATGCGCAAGGCGGCATGTACGCCGCCCGTGCATGGTGGCTGCTGCGCTGGCTCGGTCACGACGCGGTCGCGCTGCTCGACGGCGGCCTGCAGGCATGGGAAGCCGGCGGTCATCCGCTGACGCAGGACGCGCCGGCCCAGAACACCGGCGACTTCAAGGCAGGCGCGCCGCTGTCCGTCACGGTCGATGCGCAAACGGTCGAGCGCAATCTCGGCTCGAAGGAACACGTGGTGGTCGACGCCCGCGCAGACGATCGTTATCGCGGTGAGAACGAGACACTGGATCGCGTCGGCGGCCACATTCCCGGCGCGCTCAACCGCTTCTTCAAGAACAACCTCACCGCCGACGGCCGCTTCAAACCGGCTCATACGTTGCGCGAGGAATTCCACGCGCTGCTCGCCGACACGCCGCCGGAACACGTGGTGCTGCAATGCGGCTCGGGCGTGACGGCATGCGTGAATGCCCTGGCGATGGAAGTTGCCGGCCTGCACGGCGCCGCGTTGTATGCGGGATCGTGGAGCGAGTGGAGTTCCGACCCGAAGCGGCCCATCGCGACGGGCCCGAATCCTTGAGCGTCCCAGCGAAAGCCACAGCACGTCGTTAGCAAAAAGCCGTTGCCGCCCCGAAAGCGGCAACGGCCTTTTTTTATCGCAAGCGAGGGAGCGGGGACCGCCTCAAGCCACCCCATGCTGCTTGAACCACACCAGCACACGGCGCCAACCATCCTCGGCATCGGCCTTCTTGTAGCTCGGCCGGTAATCCGCGAAAAACGCGTGGCCCGCATCGTCATACACGACGAACTGCGAACCACGGCCCGCTTGCGGCCCTTGCGCGATGGCCTGCTTCATCTGTTCGAGCGTGTCCTGCGGGATGCTCTGATCTTGCAACCCGTAAAGCCCCAGCACCGGCGCATGAAGTTGCGCGACCTGATCGAGCGGATTCGCCGGCATCATCGCGTTCTTTTCGCCCGTTACCCGTCCGTACCAGGCGACACCCGCCTTCAGTCGCGGGTTATGTTCGGCGTACAGCCACGCAATCCGCCCGCCCCAGCAAAAGCCGTTCACGCCAAGCCGGTTCAGATCGCCGCCATGCTCTCCGGCCCAGGCGACGGTGGCATCGAGATCGCCCATCACCTGGTCGTCCGGCACCTTGCTGACCACTAGCGCGCTGATCTGCTGCATGCTTGCATGAACGGTCGGATCGCCCTGCCGTTCAAAAAGATTCGGCGCGATCGCGAGATAGCCCAGCTTGGCGAAGCGCCGGCACACGTCGGCGATATGCTCGTGCACGCCGAAAATCTCGTGCACGACGATGATCACCGGCAAGTGCGTCTTGCCCTTCGGCTGCGCGCGATACGCCGGCACCAGCGTGTCGCCGGAGCGCACCGCGATTTCGCCGGCTTCGAGGCCGTCAGTATCGGTATGAATGGTTTGCGCCGAGACGGGCAGCACGGCGGCGGCGAAGCCGGTGCCGAGCGCGGCTTTAATGAAAGTACGTCGGTTGAAGGGGACGTGCGGGACCAGGCTGTCGATATCGGGTTTCAGCATGCGGGCACTCCTCGATTGAACGTTGGAGGCAACAGGATACGCCTGACACGCATCCTGTTGCAGATGCAACGTTCCCGGGCCGGCCGGGCGCATCGGCGCACGTCAGTGCAGCTTGACCCGCGGCAGCGTGGTGCGGCGCAACCAGTGCGCGAAGGTATCGAGCACCATCCGCGCGTAGCCGTGCAGCGCGGCGATATGCAGCCGGTACAGCGACATATACATGAAGCGCGCGAACAGCCCTTCGATCAGCATATTGCCGCCGATCACCCCGCCCATCAGATTACCGACCGCGCTGAAATGCCCGAGCGACACCAACGACCCAAAGTCGCGATAAGTGAACTCCGGCAGTGGCTTGTTTTCGAGCCGCGCCGCCAGCGCCTTCATCAAAAAGCTCGCCTGCTGGTGAGCCGCCTGCGCGCGCGGCGGCACGTTGCGCTCGTTGCCCGGCCACGGACAGGCGGCGCAATCGCCGAGCGCGAAGACGTTGTCGTCAGTTTGGGTTTGCAGCGTGCGGCGCACGATGAGCTGGCCCAGCCGGTTGACCGGCAAGCCGTCGAGTTCGCTCAAAATCGCCGGCGCCTTGATGCCGGCCGCCCACACCGTCAGATCGGCGCGCACCGTTTTGCCGCTCGCGGTGCGGATCATGCCGGGCGCGACTTCGGCCACGGTTTCGCCGATCATCAGCTTCACGCCGAGCTTGGTGAGCAGCTCGGCCGTGGCGGTCGAGACCCGTTCCTGCAAAGCCGGCAGAATGCGCGGCCCCGCTTCGATCAGCACGATGCCGACGTCATGCCGCGGATCGAGCTTATGCAAGCCGTATGCGGACAACACCTGCGCGGTGTTACGCAATTCCGCCGACAGTTCGACACCCGTCGCGCCGCCGCCGACAATCGCCACCTGAATGCGCGGCTCGCCCGTGGACGACGTGCCCGGCCCCGATTCGACCGGTTCATGCACTTGATGCTCAGCGCGCATGCATGCCGCGATCAGGCGTTTGCGGAAACGCTCGGCCTGGCTGACCGTATCGAGTGCGAGGGAAAATTCAGGCGCGCCTTTGACGCCGAAGAAGGCGGTCGTGCTGCCGATCGCGATGATCAGCGTGTCGTATTCGAGCTGGCGTTCGGGCAGCAACTCGGCGCCGTCGTCGTCGAGCACGGTGCCGAGCGTGAGGCGCTTGTTCGCGCGGTCCAGTCCCGTCAGTTCGCCCTGCTGAAATTCGAAGCCGTGCCAGCGCGCTTGCGCGGCATATTCGAGTTCCTGCGTGAACGGGTCCATGCTGCCCGCCGCCACTTCATGCAGGAGCGGCTTCCAGATATGAGTCGGATTGCGGTCGACGAGCGTGACCTGCGCCCGCACACCGCCCTTGCTCTTGTGGGGTGCATAGCGATCGCCCAAACGCGTCGCCAACTCCAATCCCCCCGCGCCTCCGCCAACCACGATAAAACGATGCATTGAACTCTCCGTGTTTGCCGATGGGTTATGCGTCGTTCGGCGCCCATGAGGATTCACATGAGCGCCGTCTTTCAGCGATTGTCCGCGAGCAGCACGGGTTGTCACAAGCCATCAATACGCATGTGTGACATGCGCACGACGATATCGCGTCCCGTCACACGCACGTCAATGCGCTTCTTCCCAGTTCAGGCCGGCACCCACTTCGGCGACCAGCGGCACTTTCAGGTCGGCGACACCGCACATCAACTCGGGCAAGCGCTTGCGCACGTCGGACAATTCCGCGTCCGGTACTTCGAGAATCAATTCATCGTGCACCTGCATGATCATGCGCGTGCCGATCTTCGAGGCTTCGATCCAGTCCTGCACCGCGATCATCGAGAGCTTGATCAGATCGGCGGCCGTGCCTTGCATCGGCGCGTTGATCGCGGCGCGCTCGGCGGCCTGACGGCGCGGACCATTGCCGCCGTTGATCTCCGGCAGCCACAGGCGGCGGCCGAACACCGTCTCGACGTAACCCTTGGCCTTGGCGCTCACACGCGTTTCGTCCATATAACGCGCCACGCCCGGATAACGCGCGAAATAGCGGTCGATATAGAGTTTGGCTGCGTCGCGCGTGATGCCGAGGTTCGCGGCAAGTCCAAACGAACTCATGCCGTAGATCAGACCAAAGTTGATGACCTTGGCCACGCGGCGTTGATCGTTCGACACTTCGAGCGGCGTCACGCTGAAGATTTCCGCCGCGGTGGCGCGGTGAATGTCTTCGCCCTGCGAGAATGAGCGCAGCAGCGATCCGTCGCCCGAAATGTGCGCCATGATGCGCAGTTCGATCTGCGAATAATCCGCGGAGACCAGCTTGTGTCCGGGCGGTGCAATAAACGCTTCGCGAATACGGCGGCCTTCGCCGGTGCGCACGGGAATGTTCTGCAGGTTCGGGTCGTTCGATGCAAGGCGCCCCGTGACCGCCACAGCCTGCGCATAGTTCGTATGCACGCGGCCCGTGGTGGCGTTGACCATGCGCGGCAGCTTGTCGGTGTAGGTCGACTTCAGCTTCGACAAGCCACGGTGCTCAAGCAGAATCTTCGGCAGCGGATAGTCTTCGGCGAGCTTTTGCAGCACTTCTTCGTCGGTGGACGGTGCGCCGCTCGGCGTCTTCTTGACCACCGGCAGTTCCAGCTTCTCGAAGAAGATCTGCCCGATCTGCTTCGGCGAGCCCAGATTGAATTCGCCGCCGGCCAGCACATACGCTTCGCTTTCCAACTGGATCAGACGCGTGGCGATTTCGCTGCTTTGCTGACGCAGTTTCTCCGCGTCGATCAGCACGCCGGTGCGCTCCATCTTGCGCAGGACACGCGAGGTCGGTAGTTCGATCCCGCGATAGACGTACTCGAGCGTCTTCTCCGCAGTCACTTGCGGATACAGCGCCTGATGCAGCCGCAAAGTGATATCAGCATCTTCCGCCGCGTATTCGGCGGCCTTGTCCAACGCGACTTCGTCGAAGCCGATCTGCCCTGCGCCCTTGCCCGCGACCTCTTCGTACTTGATGGTTTTCACGCCGAGATGGCGCAGCGCGAGGCTGTCCATGTCGTGCGTGCGATGCGATTCGACCACGTACGATTGCAGCAGCGTGTCGTGTTCGACACCGCGCATTTCAATGCCGTAGTTCGCCAGCACCTGCTCGTCGTACTTGAGATGCTGACCGACCTTCTTGTGCTCGGCGCTTTCCAGCCACGGCTTGAGTTTCGCGAGGACTTCGTCGCGCGGCAATTGCACGGGCGCGTCCGGGCCGCGATGCGCGAGCGGCACATACGCCGCCCGGCCGGCTTCAACCGACAACGACAGGCCCACGATCTGCGCAGTCATGGGGTCGAGCGAGGTGGTTTCCGTGTCGAACGAGGTCAGCTCGGCCGCGTTGATCTTCTCGAGCCATGCGTCGAATTGCTCCCACGTCTGCACTGTGTCGTAGTGCCGCTCATGATCCACCGACAAAGCCGGCGCCACATCCGTTTCCGGACCTTCCACGGCGTCCGCGATTTCTACTTCGCGCAGCCACGTCTTAAAGCCGTGGCGCGTGAACACGTCGCGCAACTCCTCGCGCGATTCCGGCCGGCTTTGCAGGCTTTCCTCGATCGACACGATATGGTCGGTCATATCGCAGTTGCGCTCGACCGTGACGAGTTTCCTCGCCATTGGCAGAAAATCGAGCGCTCTGCGCAGATTGTCTCCTACCGCACCTTTAATTTCGTCCGCATGTGCGACGATGCCATCCAGCGACTCGAATTGCGTCAGCCATTTGATCGCTGTTTTCGGCCCGCATTTCTCGACGCCGGGGACGTTGTCGACGGTATCGCCGATCAACGACAGGTAGTCGATAATGCGCTCCGGCGGCACGCCGAACTTGGCGAGCACGCCGGCGCGGTCGAGCGTTTCGTTAGTCATCGTATTGATGAGGGTGACATGATCCGACACAAGCTGCGCCAGATCCTTGTCACCCGTCGACACGATCACATTCATGCCACGCTTTTCCGCTTCGGTGCTGAGGGTGCCGATTACGTCGTCGGCCTCGACGCCTTCGATCATCAGCAAGGGCCAGCCGAGCGCGCGCACGGCCACATGAATCGGCTCGATCTGGCGCGAGAGGTCGTCCGGCATCGACGGGCGATTCGCCTTATAGTCGGGATACCAGTCGTCGCGAAACGTTTTGCCCTTGGCGTCGAACACGCACGCGCTATACTCTGCTGTGACTTCCTTGCGCATGCGCCGCAGCATGTTGATCATCCCGTAGAGCGCACCCGTCGGACCACCGTCGGGGCTGCGCAGATCCGGCATCGCATGGTAGGCCCGGTACAGATAACTCGAACCGTCGACCAATAGCAGGGTCTTACCTTCAAGGCTTCGTTCTTCAGGCATTATGACTAAGAGAAAAGTGATTCCGAGTCTGCGATCACTCGCAGATCAAGAGCGCGCAACGGCCAAAAAGGCCCGCGCATCGTGGCAGATGTTCACGATTATGGCAGAGTTTATCGAGGCGACCGAGTACCTCTCGGAGATTCGTCCGGCTGTCAGCATCTATGGTTCAGCGCGCCTGAAGCCGAACTCGCCCTACTACAAACTTGCCACGCAAATCGCGCGCAAGCTCTCGGATGCCGGCTTCGCCGTGATCTCGGGCGGCGGCCCGGGCATCATGGAGGCGGCCAACAAGGGTGCCCATGCGGGCAAGGCGCCTTCGGTCGGCCTGAACATCGAATTGCCGCACGAGCAATCGGGCAATCAGTGGCAAGACATCTCGTTGCGCTTCCGCCATTTCTTCACGCGCAAGGTCACGTTCGTGAAGAACTCGGACGCGGTGATCGTGATGCCCGGCGGCTTCGGCACGCTGGACGAACTCGCCGAAGTGCTCACGCTGATCCAGACCAAGAAGTCGCGCCATGTGCCGATCATTCTGGTGGGCGCCGAGTTCTGGGAAGGCCTGCTTGCGTGGTTCAAGAACTCGCTCACGCCAATGGGCCTGATCAATCCGACCGACATGGACCTCATGCAGGTCATCGACGATCCGGACCAGGTGCTCGAAGCGGTGCTGAAGTTCTATGAAGACCGCGAAGAAACCGAGCCGCAGCCAACCAAGTCGGACGAAGACCGGATGTTCTATCTGTGAGGCTGCCGCTTCGCGCTCTTGCGCGAGGTGAACGCAAGGCAACGCAGTGCATGAACACGCGCACGCTAACGGGCAGCCTCGAGGCTGCCCGTTTCCGTTTTATCGATTTGATCGCCTTGCGCTTGCAGCCATTCGCAGAACTGCGCCACTAGCGGTGCATCCGCGACCTCGCGTCTCGCCACCCACCAGTAGCCGCGTGCATCGATACGCGGACCCGCCAGCGGCACCACGAGCCGTCCCGACGCCAGTTCATCCGCCAGCAAGGGCAACGGGCCGAGCGCCACGCCGAGGCCATCCACCGCGGCCTGCAAGGCCAGATAGAAGTGATCGAACGACTGCTTCTTCCGGCATTTCGCCGTCACCCCAGCCGCCGATAACCAGTTGCGCCAGGCATCCGGACGCGTATCGGAATGCAGCAGCACGTGCCGCGCGAGATCGTCGGCGACCTTGATCGGCGAACGTTGCAATAACGCGGGACTGCACACCGGAATCTCGGTCTCGCCGAGAAAATGGCCGCTCGCGCAGTTGGCCCAATGCGCGGGACCGCGCCGCACCGCGACGTCGAAGCCATCCAGCGTCTCGACCGGCGCGTTCGAGGTCGCCAATCTCAGCTCCACATTCGGCACCTTGCGCTGGAACTGATGCAGGCGCGGTAGCAGCCACTTCATCGCGAAAGTGGGCAACGCATTCACGCGCAGCACACGGACGACGCCGGTGTCACGCAGTTGATCCGTCGCGAGCGCGATGCTGTCGAACGCAGCCCGAACGGTGGACAGGTAGCGGCGCCCGTCATCGGTCAGGCGCACGCGCTTGCCGCGACGCTCGAACACCTGCACGCCGAGCCACGTTTCGAAAGCGGCGACCTGCCGGCTGATTGCACCGTGCGTCACATGCAATTCGTTCGCGGCGGCGGTGAAGCTCTCATGCCGCGCCGCGGCTTCGAAGGCGCGCAGCGCCGGAAAAGGAGGAAGGTTTCGGGCCATGCTTGTGATTCTAGATCACAAGGCGGTGCTCAAAAATCGTTTTGCTCGACGCCGGTTCGGCGCTAACCTCCTGAGCTTGAACTGGAAGCTAACCAATATGGACCACGATCTCACCTCGTCCGAGCCCGTGCTGGCGCCTACGCCCACATTGCGGGAAATCTTCGGCGGCTTTCTCGGCCTCGGGCTGATCTCCTTTGGCGGCGCACTGCCGCTGGCGCGGCGCGCATTGGTCGAACAACGCCGCTGGCTGAGCGCCGACGAATTCACCGACTTGCTGGGCCTCTGCCAGTTTTTACCGGGCGGCAACGTGATCAATCTCTCGGTGGCGATGGGCATGCGCTTTCGCGGCGTGCCGGGCGCGCTGGCCGGCCTGCTCGGACTGATCGCGGGGCCGTCGCTGGTGGTGATCGGCCTCGGCGTGCTGTACGAGCACACGCAAAACGACCCGTACGTTCGCCATCTTTTCGCGGGTCTTGCCGCCGCCGCGGCCGGCCTGTTGATCGCGATGGCCGTGAAAATCCTGCTGCCGCTGCGGCGTAGCCCAATGGCCGCGCTCATCGCGGCACTCGGCTTCATTGCGATTGCGATCATGCGGCTGCCGCTTCTGCCCACCATGCTGGTGTTGACGCCGCTCAGCATCTATATCGCGTCGAGGAGGGCACGATGAACGAGACGCTCATTGCCCTCGCCGTTATTTTCAGTCAGCTTTCGCTGCTCGCGTTCGGCGGCGGCAATACGATTCTTCCGGAGATGCAGCGTCAGGTGGTGGATGTGCATCACTGGATGCCGGCCAGCGAATTCAGCGCGCTATTCGCACTCGCGCAAGCCGCGCCGGGGCCGAATCTGATGATCGTCACGCTGATCGGCTGGCACGTGGCCGGTTGGGCGGGCATGCTGGTGACGTCGGTGGCGAAGTTCGGGCCGTCGTCGCTGGTGACGATCCTCGCGGTGCATGCATGGGAGCGATTCAAGGACCGCCCGTGGCGTCGCTACGCGCAGTTGGGACTGATGCCGGTGACCGCCGGCATCATCGCGGCGAGCGCGGCGCTGATTGCCGAAGCGTCGAACACGACGGCCATCGCGTGGGCGATCACCTCCTTCACCGTTGTCATGGCGATGACGACGCGCATTCATCCACTGTGGCTTCTGGCGGTCGGCAGTTTGATCGGGCTAGCGGGCTTCGGGCAGCTTTGACTTTGATCGAGCACGAGCGCGCCGAAGCGGCGCTCGCCCTCGTCTGTCGAAGAAGCCGCTTACTGAAACGCGACTTCCGCGAAGCTGCGCAGCTTGCGGCTATGCAAACGATGCAGCCCGTTCATCCGCAATAGCTCCATCGCCTTCACGCCGATCTGTAGATGCTGATCGACCTGCGCGCGATAGAACTGATCCGCCATGCCGGGCAGCTTCAATTCGCCGTGCAACGGCTTGTCCGACACGCACAGCAAGGTGCCGTAAGGCACGCGGAAACGGAAGCCGTTCGCGGCAATCGTCGCGCTCTCCATGTCGAGCGCAACCGCGCGGCTTTGCGAGAGCCGCTGCACCGGCTCGCGATGATCGCGCAACTCCCAGTTGCGGTTGTCCACACTCGCCACCGTGCCCGTACGCATCACGCGCTTCAGTTCGACGCCGTCCAGTTGCGTGACCTGTGCGACCGCGCGCTCCAGCGCCACCTGCACTTCGGCGAGCGCCGGAATCGGCACCCACAGCGGCAGGTCGTCGTCGAGCACGTGATCCTCGCGCACATAGCCGTGCGCCAGCACATAGTCACCGAGACGCTGCGTATTGCGCAAGCCCGCGCAGTGGCCGAGCATGATCCACGCATGCGGGCGCAGCACGGCGATGTGATCGGTAATGGTCTTCGCGTTCGACGGCCCGACGCCGATGTTGATCATCGTGATGCCGCTGCCGTCCGCGCGCTTCAGGTGATACGCGGGCATCTGCGGCAAACGTGGCGGCGCCGTGCCTTCCTGCTCCTGTTCGCCGAGATTCGCGTTGTACGTGACCACGTCGCCGGGCTCGACGAACGACGTATATTCGCTGCGATAGGCGCGCAGTTCCTCGTCGTCGGTATGGGCCATCATCGTGCGGCCGAGTTTGACGAACTCGTCGATATAGAACTGGTAGTTCGTGTACAGCACGTAGTTCTGGCAATGCGTGGGCGAGGTCGCCGTATAGTGCTTCAGCCGATGCAGTGAGAAATCGACCCGCGCCGCGGTGAACAACGCGAGCGGATGCGGCTCGCCCGGCAGCGGTTCATACGTGCCGTTGACGATACGATCGTCGAGCAGCGCCAGGTCCGGCGTGTCGAACACATCGCGCATCAGGAACAGGCGCTCGCGATCCAGATCGCCTTCCAGGTGAATGCCTTCGGCGAAAGCGAAATGAATCGGAATCGGCTGGTCCGACACGCCGACTTCGATCTGCACGTGATGATTCTTTGCCAGCAGGCGCAATTGCTCGCGATAGTAGTTGCCGAACAGATCGGGCCGCGTGACCGTCGTCTCGAACACGCCCGGACCCGCGACGAAGCCATATGAACGGCGCGAGTCGATATGCGTGTTGACCTCGGTGCACACCCGCACGAACGGATAGCAGGCGCGTACCCGGCGTTCGAACAGTTCGTTGCGGCGATAGCGCGCGAAGGCGTCGCGCAGAAACGAAGTGTTCGCTTCGTAGATCGCCGAGAGGCGGGTGACGGCCTCGGTCGCGTCGTCGAAGGATTCGGTTGGGAAGCTGTTGGCGGGAGTCTGCACCGCGCGTTGATTGGTATCGTTGTTCATCTTCATTCGCCTCTAATGATGAGGCCACATTACCACGGAACCGTGACTCGCCAAATCACCTGGCGGTGCTGCAACACACGCTACGGCACCGCTCGCAAGATTGCGCGCACGCCGCACGAAAGCGGCGCAAAATAAGGCGATCGCGCCCGAGGACCAGGTGGGATTTGCTAGAATCGGGGCACCATATTGGAGAATCACCATGAAGCCGCTCCTTCCCGTCGCCGTTGCGCTGGCCCTCGCCTTCGGCAACGCCGCGATGGCTGCCCAGCCTGTCGACGATACACCGGCTCCCGGCGCGCCCCAGTCCGCCAACGAACGGGCCGGTTTGCCCGATCTGGAAAAGATCAATCGTCCGGCCGCCGAGGTCAGCTCGAAGGTTGAAATCAACGTCCCGCGCACGCCGAGCTTCTACGAACGCAGCGCCAACGGCACCGAAATCACCGAATACCGCGACAAAGGCAAGCCCGTCGAAATCAACGTGCATTCGAATCTCGGCACGCGCTATCAGATGAGCGCGCCGCTCGACACGTCGCCCACCGTGCGCGACAACGGCCGTGCAAGCACGCGTTTGCCGTCGGTGCACCTGGCCTATTGATGCATGCCGGGGCGGCGCCCCGGTGTGGGGGCCGCCCCGATCCAGGCGCCCGCGAGGCGCCGTCCCGGGCCTCAGTCTGCTTGCCGGGTCTCACGCTGGTGGTAAGGCGTTGAAATGCCGCAGCGTTTCACGGCCCCGCAAGAACGCTTTTCCGATACCGAATTTGCCGCACATCGCACTGGCCGCACCGCGCCAGCCCGACCAACCTGATCTGACGTTTCCCGCATGGCTGTCTTCACCGCTGTCACCGAACCCCAACTTGCAGAATGGATGAGCCATTACGATCTCGGCGACGTCGTCGAATTTCGCGGCATTTCCTCCGGTATTGAGAACAGCAACTTCTTTCTGACGACGACGCGCGGCGAATACGTCCTCACGATTTTCGAAAAGCTGACGGCCGAACAACTGCCGTTCTATCTCGACCTCATGCGGCATCTGGCTGCGCATCGCGTGCCGGTGCCGGACCCCATGCCGCGCGAAGACGGCGCGCTGTTCGGCACCTTGCATGGCAAGCCCGCCGCCATCGTGACCAAGCTCGAGGGCGCGCCGGAATTGGCGCCGGGCGTCGAACACTGCATCGAAGTCGGGCAAATGCTGGCGCGCATGCACCTGGCAGGACGCGACTACACGGGCTATCAGCCGAATCTGCGCAGCCTGCCGTGGTGGCAGGAAACCGTGCCGACCATCCTGCCGTTTCTGGAAGGCGAGCAACGCGATCTGCTGTCGTCCGAACTGGCGCATCAGGAAGCCTTCTTCGCCTCGGCCGATTACGCCGCGCTTCCCGAAGGCCCCTGCCACGCCGACCTGTTCCGCGATAACGCCATGTTCGCGCACGCCGCGCCGGACACGGGCCACGAAGTGCGCCTCGGCGGTTTCTTCGACTTCTATTTCGCCGGCTGCGACAAGTGGCTGTTCGACGTGGCGGTAACGGTCAACGACTGGTGCGTCGACCTCGCCACCGGCAAACTCGACGACGCGCGCACCGAAGCCATGCTGCGCGCCTACCAGACCGTGCGCCCCTTCACCGTCGAAGAAAACCGCCATTGGGGCGACATGCTGCGAGCGGGCGCGTACCGCTTCTGGGTCTCGCGCCTGTATGATTTTCATTTGCCGCGCGCGGCCGAACTGCTCAAACCGCACGACCCCGGCCATTTCGAGCGCATTCTGCGCGAACGCCTAACCGGCGTTGCACTTCCAGGCATCCATACCTCATGCAACTGATCGAAGTCCCCGCGAAAGCCGGCTATGTGTGGTTCCGGCAGGGTATCTGGCTGTTCCGCAAGAACCCGCTCGCGTTCCTGACGCTGTTCTTCACCTATCTGCTGGTGATGACGCTCGTGTCGCAGATTCCGGTGGTCGGCGGCGTGTTGCCGCTGGCCTTCATTCCGGGCGTCGCGGTCGGCTTCATGGCGGCGTGCCGCAACACGATCGCCGGCAAACCGGTGTTTCCGACCATTCTGGTGGATGGTTTTCACTCGTACGGCCCGGTGGTCGCCAAACGGCTGCTGGTGCTCGGCGTGCTCTACGTCGTCGCAATGGCGCTGGTGCTGGCCGCTTCGGCACTCGCCGACGGCGGCATGCTGCTGAAGGTCATGCTCGGCGCCGCCGCGATGGATCAGGACGCGATCGCCAACAGCAATATCCCGCTGGCGGTGATCACGGCCTTCGCGGTCTACATTCCGGTGGCGATGATTTTCTGGTTCTCGCCGATTCTCGCCGCGTGGCATGACGTGCCGCCCGTCAAGGCGATGTTCTTCAGCCTCGTCAGTTGCTGGCGCAACCGCGGCGCGTTTATCGTGTTCGGCGCGCTGTGGTTCGCGGTGGCGTTGACGGTGTCGCTCGGCTTGTCGGCGCTGATGCAGGCGCTGGGCGCGGGCGACTTCGCGTTTGCGATCCTGATGCCAGCCACGATGATCGTCACCACGATGCTGTACTGCTCGTTCTACGCGACCTATCGCGGCTGCTTTGGCGTGCAAACGCCCGAAGCACCGGACTTGCCGACCACACCAGCGGCTTGAGTTCCGTTCGGGCGCGGGCGCTGTTCTGGCGCCCGCGCCTGTGCTGCCCTCTCGGCAGCGCATGCCCTCGCCGTTTCCTGAATCTCCAGCTGCACTCGTCAAACTGTGCCGATTTGCGGCACAATGGTTTGCGCGCAATCCATTTGCACGCTCTTTTATACGAGATGCACCATGACCCAGCGCCCCGCTTTGCCCTTCACGCTCGACGAGCAACTCTGCTTCGCCCTCTACTCGACCTCGCTTGCCATGACGAAGGCGTACAAGCCGCTACTGGACAAGCTGGGCCTGACGTATCCGCAATATCTGGCCATGCTGGTGCTGTGGGAGAGCGACGACGTCACGGTCAAAGACATGGCCGCGCGCCTGAACCTCGACTCGGCGACGGTCACGCCGCTGCTCAAGCGCCTCGAGACACAAGGGCTGCTGGAGCGGGTGCGCGGCGTCGAAGATGAGCGTCTCGTATATATCCGGCTCACCAAAGCCGGCTCGGCGCTCAAGCGCCAGGCGCGCGAAGTGCCCGCGGAAATCTTGTGCGCAACCCAGCAGACGCCCGAATTTCTGCTGCGTTTGCGCGACGACCTGACTCGCCTGCGCACCACCCTCAACGATTACATGGACCTCTAGTCGGCCCGTTGCAAAACGTGCGCTATCGCTATGATGCAAAAATTCATTTGCACACAAATGATTTGTGTACTATCTTACTCACATGCCGCTGCGACAGCGCTCCGCCAGAACGGCGGGCTCGGCAAAGAGCGGCAAATTTGCAGATCCTGACAACCCAGACATAGGAATAGCACCATGAACATCCTCTACAAAGCAAGCGCAACGAGCACCGGTGGCCGCGACGGCCGTGCAGTATCGTCGGACAATGCATTGGACGTTAAGCTGGCAGCACCGCGTGAACTGGGCGGCACCGGCGCAGCAGGTACGAATCCGGAACAACTCTTTGCAGCAGGCTACTCGGCGTGTTTCCTGAGCGCCATGAAGTTTGTCGCAGGCCAGAAGAAGCAGACCTTGCCGGCGGACACGCAAGTCACGGCGGAAGTCGGCATCGGCCCGAACGACAAGGGCGGCTTCGCACTCGACATCGATCTGCGCGTCTCGCTGCCGGGTCTGGACGCCGGCGCGGCGAAGGAACTGGTCGACGCAGCGCATCAGGTCTGCCCGTACTCGAACGCCACGCGTAACAACGTCGACGTCCGTTTGCAAATCGCGTAAGCGACGGATTCGATGCATCGCTAAAGAACCGCTTGAGCGGCGCGGAAAACCTCACCGCCTGCCACGCACGGCGCCCGCACCCTGCACAATAGGGGCGGGCGCTGTGCCGTTTGCGGACGCGGCATGCGATGTGCGACGCAGGGCCATACCGTGGCTTGCAGCGCTCTCGGCCGGCGATAGCGCGGGCATCCAACTTAGTTCCACTCTCCACGTTCCTGATGACACGCGTCCGACAACTGAACGACTCCTTCGACACCGGTCTGGTCTGGTTTCGCCGCGACCTGCGCAGCACGGACAACGCCGCGCTCTACTACGCGCTCAAGCATTGCGAGCGCGTGTGGTGCGTATTCGTGTTCGACACGACGATCCTGCAGCCGCTGGTCGACGCGTGGCAGGCTCGTCATCCCGATACGCAGCCGCAGGATCGCCGCATCGAGTTGATTCTTGCGGCGCTGGGCGAACTGGATGAAGCATTACGCGCCAATGGCGGCGGCTTGATCGTGCTGTACGGCGACCCCAGCGACCTGGTGCCGAAGCTCGCCGACGAACTCGGCGTGGACGCGGTTTTCGCGAATCACGACTACGAGCCGGTCGCCATCGAGCGCGACGAGACGGTCCGCGAGCGGCTCGCTGAAGCTGGACGCCAGTGGCTGACGTTCAAGGATCAGGTGATTTTCGAGCGCGACGAGGTGCTCACCGGCCAGAACAAGCCTTTCACGGTGTTCACGCCGTACAAGAACGCATGGCTCAGGCAACTGACGGCCTTCGATCTGAAGCCGTATCCCGTGGAAACCTACACGAAGCATCTGGCCGCGCCGCCGTCGAAGCTGGACCGCCGGTTACCGACGCTCGCTCAACTCGGCTTTGCGCCGAGCAACCTGGCGGAACTGGACCTGCCCACCGGCATGAGCGGCGCGCAGCATCTGCTCGACGACTTCGCGACGCGTATCGACAGCTACAAGGACCGGCGCGACTTCCCCGCCGCCAAAGGCCCGAGCTACCTGTCGATGCATCTGCGCTTCGGGACGGTCTCGATTCGCACACTTGCGCGCCTCGCCCACGAGATGTCGCTGCAACCCGACGGGCAAGGCTCCGCGACGTGGCTGTCGGAGCTAATCTGGCGAGACTTCTACTTCATGATCCTGGCGCATCATCCGCGGCTCGCAAGCGGCGCGTCGTTCAAGGAAGAGTACGACCGGCTGCGCTGGGAACAGGGCCCGGAGGCGGACGAAGCGTTCGCCGCGTGGTGCGACGGCCGCACGGGCTACCCGCTCGTCGACGCCGCGATGCTGCAATTGAACCGCACCGGCTATATGCACAACCGCTTGCGGATGGTGACAGCGAGCTTCCTGGTGAAGGATCTGGGCGTGGACTGGCGGCTCGGCGAACGGTACTTCGCCGAACAGTTGAACGACTTCGATTTCTCGGCGAATAACGGCGGATGGCAGTGGGCGGCGTCGACGGGATGCGACGCGCAGCCTTATTTCCGGATCTTCAATCCGATCACGCAGTCCGAAAAATTCGACGCCGAAGGACGCTTTATCAAACGCTATTTGCCCCAGCTCGCGAAGCTGCCGTCGAAGTGGATTCACGCGCCGTGGCTGGCGGGAGCGGACCGGCTCGCGGAATTCGACGTGGTATTGGGCAAGGACTATCCGGCACCGATCGTCGATCATGCCGAAGCGCGGGCGCGTACGCTGGCCCGTTTCGGCAAGTGAGCACCCGCTTACGCCGCTTTGCTTTGATTCCAGATATCTGAAGGAGACTCGGGGATGCGCCGATTGCCGTCGCTGCTGGTGTTTCTTGTTTTGGCGTTCGCAGCCGCGTTCGTTGCGAGCCGGTTTTTGCCTGACGCCTGGTACGTGGCGCTGCAAAAGCCCGCGTTCAATCCGCCGGACTGGGTGTTCCCGCCGGCGTGGTCGGTGCTGTATGTGCTGATGGCGATTGCCGCCTGGCGCGTGTGGAAACGCGACGGCCTGAGCGCATCGATCGTTTTATGGCTGGTGCAGTTGCTGTTCAACGCGGCCTGGATGTGGCTCTTCTTCGGCCTGCATCGACCGGGCGTGGCGCTGGCCGATATTTTGATACTGCTGATATTGATCGTCGCGCTGACATGCGCATTCTGGCGACGAGACCGCTGGGCAGGCGGATTATTGATGCCCTATGTCGCCTGGGTGGCGTTCGCCGCGGTGTTGAATCACGCGTTGTGGCAATTGAATCCGGCTGTCTGAGCGCTTGCGACAATCTGCGACAGCTTGGGCGCCTCACCCGAACACCGGCGTCGCAATCCGCGCCGATGTTTTTGTCTTGCGCAGCTTAGTGCTGGCTCATCCACGACGGTTGGCGAAGGTTCGCCTCACGGTCCAGCTTACGCATACGGAATTCCAGATCGTACAGATCCGTTGCTTCGGCGAGGAAAGCGTCAGCGCGTTCTTTCGCGAGTTGATCGGGCGATTTGGTCAGAAACAGAAACAGGCGGCTAAGCAGATACATGGTCAACCTCGGCAATGAGTTTAGGCGTTAACGCCTAAGGGATAACCCGTATTATAGGGAAAACCCTAGGGACGCGCCAGCACTCATTTCGAAGTGTTGCTCCAACGTCACCGTGCGCCCGCTGAGGCCGCTGCGGCGTCCGCTTCCGCGATACGACCCGTGCCTGTGCGGCGCTGGTGCTTGAAAAATTCCCACACCATGGCGCTTGCGTCAGGACCTTTGGCGGAATGAAACGGCACGGCGTCGTCACCACCGCTCCAGGCATGGGCAAGCCCTTGCACACGGCACAGCCGCACCACGCGCCGCCCGCCGCGCAGGTAGTCGCGCATGACCACGCCGCCCTTGCGGTCCTCGCGGACTTCACCGGATTTGCGCGCGCCGTTCTGGTCGACGATGCGGTTCAGGCGGAGAAACTGCACGGCCAGCTGGTCGGCATTGATCGGCGAGACCACATGGTCGGCGTCGCCGTGGATGATGATGGCCGGCATGCCGGGGTAACGCGCCACGTCGGCGGTTTCGTCGACCAGTTCGGCCGGTTCGCGGCGCGCGCCGCGCCGCATCACGTCCATCGCCGCGACGCCGGAACGCGCCTCGCCGAAAGCGGGGCCGGAATGCAGCGCGACCGCTGCGAAATGCTCCGGATAGTTGACGGCCAGAAGCGCCGTCAGGCCGGCGCCGGCGGAGATTCCGGCGACGTACACGCGCTCGCTGTCGAAACCATGCTGCGCGACCAAGGCGTCCACCAGCGACACCACCGCTCGCGCTTCGGCACCGCCGGCGCTATCGCCGGCGTCGTACCAATGCCAGCAGCGGTGCGAGTGCACGTGCTTCGACTGTTCCGGATAAACCACGGCAAAGCCGAAGCGGTCGGCGAGCACGTTCATCCGCGTGCCTTCGGCGAATTCGTCGATCGACTGCGTGCAGCCGTGCAGCATCACCACCAGCGGCATGGCCTCGAGCGCATGGCCCGTCGGGACGTACAAGCCGTACTGAAGATGATTGACGAGCCGGCCGGGCGCGGCGGGCGCCGAGTGGAACGAGCGCGTCCACGAGCCGCTCGCCCATGCCGACGCGCGTGGACGCACCCGCGACTCGCGAGCGGCGGCGCGCGGCACTTCGCGCTTGGCGGGCGCACGCACCACCGCATCCAGCTTGACCGGGCGAACTTTGGTGGACGGCTTACTGGTGGCGGGCCGGGCCGGTCGCGTCGTGGTGCGCTTGGTGGATTTGCGGGCGTGCTCGGTTTGGATCGCGAGCAGCCGCTTCAGACCGCGCAGCCAGATTTTCGATAGACTTTTTGCCATTGGCGGAAAAACCTCGCAAAAAGGGACAGGGTCCGTCCGGTAGAACGGCGCTTTGTTGTGCAATGCACAATAACACCAATCCTCATGCGATGCTGGAACCCTGGAATCCTATCCGGGACCGAATTTTCCGCTCGGCGAACCTTGTCACGAGGCTGGCGTCAAAGCCCGGCAAGGCTCGTCCGCTGTTTATCTGCCATTTGTCGGCCGAATCTTTATCACTTGTTCGTCAGCTAACGTTAAGCGGCAAAAAGCTACGTGCGCGGCGCGCCGCCCTGCAGCACCCGTCTATACTGGCGGTTGATTCTTTGCCGCGCGCGACTTACGCCGCGCCGGCCGAGTCGGCGATTTGCGCCGCTCGCGCGTTAGCCCACCACCAACCCGATTCTACGCGGCCTTGGTCGCGCTTTTTGCCATGCCCGATTTACCTGCCCACCTTTGGTATTCGATCACCAGCCTCGGCGGCGCCGGCATGACGCTGCCGCTCGCGTTTGCCATCGCGGTGTGGCTGGCGGTCGGCTACACATGGCGGATGGCGGCGGGCTGGCTGCTACTGCTCGGCGCAGCCATCGGCATTGTGACGGTGACGAAGCTGGCATTCCTCGGCTGGGGTGTCGGCGTGCGAGAGCTGGACTTCACCGGCGTCAGCGGCCATGCCATGCTGTCCACCGCGGTCTATCCCGTCGTGCTGTTCCTCATACTGTTGCCGGCGCGTCCGGGCATCCGTTTGGCCGGCGTGCTGCTCGGCCTTGCCGCGGGGATCGCGGTGGGGTTGTCGCGCGTCGTGCTGAGCGCTCACTCGCCGTCTGAAGCCATTACCGGCTGCCTGACCGGCGCCTTGGCGGCGCTGGTGTTCGTCCGCCTCGCGTGGCATGCGGAGCCGGGCCGGCTGTCGGTTCTGCCCGTCGCCGTCAGCATGATGATCCTCGCGGTGCTGGTGCACGGCGTGCATGTGCCGACGCAGCGCTGGGTCACGCATATCGCGCTGAAAGTGTCCGGTCATGACCGGCCGTTCATTCGCGCGAAGTGGAAGGCGGTACGCGATGTCCGTCCGGCCACGGCGCCGCTGTCGCAAACGCTCAACACGCTGGCGCCGCCGCATTCGTCCGGCGCCTGAATCATCCCCGTTGTTCGACGAGCCGCTTCATGCGCACGGCTGAATAATTGTCATGGGCCACCGTTATAACCTTTCATATATTACGATAGCGTTTTAACCCGCCGATCTGGTTCACGCCGGACTTCCAATCCTTCATGACACTCTGCCACCGCCTTCTGAAGCAAGCGCTGTTCGTCGCCAGCGCTGTCTCCGTCGCCATCAGCGCCAACGCGCACGCCGACGAACTGGTGGTTTCCGCCGCCGCCAGCCTGACCAACGCGTTCAAGGCGGTCAGTGAAGTGTTCGAGCAGCAGCATCCGGGCACCAAGGTGCTGCTGAACTTCGGCGCCTCCGACGTACTGATGCAGCAGATCGCCAAGGGCGCGCCCGCCGACGTGTTCGCGTCCGCGGATCAAAAGGCCATGGACAAGGCCGCCGCCGAAAAAGTGATCGTGCCGGCCACGCGCCGCGACTTCGCCGCTAATTCACTGGTGTTGATCGTGCCGACCGACAGCCATTTCGCGCCGACCGCTCTGAACGATCTGACTTCGGCGAGCGTGAAGCGCGTCGCGTACGGCGATCCGGCTTCCGTGCCGGTCGGCCGATACACCCAGGGCGCTCTGCAGGCCGCGGGCGTGTGGGATGCGGTGAGCGCGAAGGCGGTGCTGGCCTCGAACGTGCGTCAGAGCCTCGACTATGTGTCGCGTGGCGAAGTCGACGCCGGCTTCGTGTTCAGCACCGACGCCGCCGTCATGCCGGACAAGGTCAAGGTCGCGCTCAACGTGCCGACGCAAACGCCGATCACCTATCCGATCGCGCAAGTGGAAGGCAGCCGCCACGCAGCGGACGCGCAAGCGTTCATGAACTTCGTGCTGTCGCCGGCCGGCCAGGCCGTGCTCGCCAAGTACGGCTTCAAGCCCGCGCACTAACTTCACCGGGACGACGCACGCTCATGCAACAGGCCTGGATTCCGCTTCTGCTGTCGTTGAAAGTGGCGGGCTGGGCCACCGCGCTCAATCTGGTATTCGGCGTCGCGGCGGGCTTCGGTTTGTCGCGCTGGCGCTCCGGCGCGCGCGACGTGATCGACTCGCTGCTGATGCTGCCGCTCGTCATGCCGCCCACCGTGCTCGGCTATTACCTGCTCGTTCTGCTCGGACGGCGTGGCGTGATCGGCGGCTGGCTCGACCGCTTCGATATCCAGTTGGTGTTCACCTGGCAGGGCGCGGTGATCGCGTCGACGGTCGTGGCGTTTCCGCTCGTACTCAAATCGGCGCGCGCCGCCTTCGAGGCCGTCGATCCGCAACTCGAGCGCGCCGCGCGCACGCTCGGCGTCAGCGAGACGGCCGTGTTCTTTCGCGTGACGCTGCCGCTCGCCGCGCGCGGCATTCTCGCCGGCGGCCTGCTGGCTTTCGCGCGGGCGCTCGGCGAATTCGGCGCGACGCTGATGATCGCGGGCAATCTGCCGGGACGCACGCAGACGCTGTCGGTAGCGGTGTATTCAGCCGTGCAGGCCGGCGACGACAGCACCGCGAATTTCCTCGTGCTCGTGACCTCGGTGACGTGTGTCGTGATCCTGTTGCTCGCGGGGCGTCTCGTGCCGCAGCACACGTTGTTGAAGTCAGGTTGATATGCTGCTCGCCGTCGACATCCGCAAGACCTTCCAGAGCGCCGAGCGCCGCTTCACGCTCGATGTCGCCTTCAACGCGACCTCGCAACGCGTCGTGCTGTTCGGGCCGTCGGGTGCGGGCAAGAGTCTGACGTTGCAGGCTATCGCCGGCCTGCTGCGTCCCGACGAAGGCTCGATCACGCTGCACGGCAACGCGCTGTTCGACAGCGTGCGCGGCGTCGATCTGAAACCGCAGGCGCGCAAGCTCGCCTATCTGTTTCAGGACTACGCGCTATTTCCGCATCTGAATGTGCGGCAGAACATCGGCTTCGGTTTGCAGCAGGGTTGGCTCAATCCGCGCAAGCAAATCGCGCATCCGCAGATCGATTACTGGCTCGATGCCTTGGAGTTGAAGAGCGTGGCGGGCAACCATCCGGCGCAGCTTTCCGGTGGACAAAAGCAGCGCGTGGCGCTGGCGCGAGCGCTCGTCGCGCAACCTCAGGTGCTGTTGCTGGACGAACCGTTTTCGGCGCTCGACAGCGTCTTGCGTCAGCGCATGCGCCGCGAGTTGTCCGATCTGCAGACCCGGCTCGATATTCCGATGGTGTTGATCACGCACGATCCCGACGATGTCGCCGCCTTCGGCGATCAGGTCGTGCAGGTCAGCGATGGCTGCGTGCGCGAGGATCATCCGTTCGCCGGCTATGCGCGCAGCGAGCCTTGACTCGATCGTTAGCGTTTCGCGCGCTCAGTCCTTTACCCCGAGAATCACACTCGACGCCTTGAACGCGGCGACGGCGCTCCCGCCTTCCACGAGGCCGAGCGTGTCGACGCTCTCATTCGTGACGACCGCGGTAATCACCGCTCCGCCATCCAGCACCAGCGAGACCTCGGCATTGACCGCGCCGCGCTTCACGCTCTGCACCGTGCCGCGCAACTGATTGCGCGCCGAGAGTTTGAGCGGCGCGCCGCTTTCGCTGCCGACGAGCAGCACGACCCACGACGCCTTGATTAACGCGAACGCCGCGGCGCCCTCGACGAGGCCCAGCGTCTCGGTGCTTTCATGCGTGATGATCGAGACGATCGCATGGCCGCCGGGCAGCGTCAGCACGACTTCGTCGTTGACGGTGCCGCGCGTGATCGCCGACACCGTGCCATACAGCTGATTGCGCGCACTCGTCTTCACGCCGATCCGGCCGATCAGATCCCAGTCCGTCGCGAATCCTTCGATCGCCGCGCCCGCGCGTTCGAGAAAGCGCCGATGCTCGCGTTCCACCGCACGAAACGTCTCGATCAGCTTGACGGCGCGCGGCGTCAGCGTGGTGCCGCCACCGCCTTTGCCGCCGGTCAGGCGCACCACGAGCGGCTCGCCGGCGAGATTGTTCATCGTATCGACGGCATCCCACGCGCCTTTGTAGCTCATGCCGACGGCTTTGGCCGCGCTGGTGATCGAGCCGGTCTCGCCGATCGCCGCGAGCAGCGCGATCCGCGACGCGCCGCCGAGCGTCTGCGCGCCCGCCTGAAACCAGACGGAACCGCCGAGCTCGAGATTGTCGCGGGAAGGATCGGTGTGGTCGGATGTCATGGCGAGGAGCAGTCGATGAGCGAGGAAAGGACGACGAATCATTATAGCGACGCAGACCCGCGTCACCGGCCGCGCGGCCAGCCGACTTCGAAGCGGGATAGATGGGATACTT